>JALRDG010000061.1 GCA_023257055.1 Candidatus Saccharimonadia bacterium
TTACAATTAGCCATAAGTTCAACTGCTTTTTCAAAAGACCTATCGAACATTTTATTAACTTTTTTAAGTTCTGATATTTGAATAGCAGCAGCTTTTTTTGCGATAGAAATATAATTAATTTTTTTCATTAATGTTCAAAGATAGAAAATTTAAATCCTTTTTGATCTAGTTCAATTCTAGTATCTAAAAATTCAATACACTTTTTATAGATATCCATTCTGCCTTCTCTAATAAGCATTTTCTCTAATTCTGTTTTAATTCGATGAAGGTAAATAACGTCATTAGCAGCGTATTCTAGTTGCTTGTCATTAAGTTCGTTAATGTCTTTATTCCAATCGCTTGAACCTTGGTTTTTGTCTAACTTCTTATTACAGAACTCTTGGACTAAGTTTTTAAGGCCGTGTTGGTCGGTATGATTTATCGGCAACTTTTCGTAGTACGCGTTCATTATTTCGATCCGTATCAAGGCTCGGCTCTTCGAAATAGTTATGCGACAGCGCCGTCTCAAAGACGCTATACTCCCGGACACGCCATGGTTGGTGTACGTGTAGGTACAATACTATTCCTCGTTTACTCATGCTGCTACCTCTTGTCGCTTAGATTTTTGATAAATATACATACACTTATGCGCTACGTCATGCCAGGATAATTGTGCGTATTCATTCTTGATATTCTGCTTGAGACTGGATTTGAGCGAAGGGGAGGTGGCAATACCTACTAATTGGTCGGCCAGGCGGTAGGTATCCCAAAAGTCATACCGGAAAATACTGTGTAGTACCTCGCCAACACCGGACTGCTTCGAAATAATAAGTGCCGTATCATGATGAGCGGCTTCAAGCGCTGTCAGGCCAAATGGCTCACTTACTGAACTCATAACGAATACATCTGCAACACTGTAGGTGTCGCGCCACTGTTTACCGCGAACAAAACCCGTAAAGAAAACCTTATCAGAAATACCGTACTTTGCCGCAAGGCCAATCAATTCATCGCGCTGCTCGCCATCACCGGCAAAAAGAAATGCCATTTTTTCGTATCGACTCAGCGCAAGCGAAGCGGCATGCATGAAGTGCGACAAGCCTTTCTGGATCGTAAATCGGGTGACCGTCGTAACGATAGTATAGCCCTCGCTTTTGAGTGCCTCGAGGTAGGTGTACGTGCGCTGATCATAGTCATATGCGCTCAAGCTACTCGGATCGATTGCATTATGAACGACTTCGATCTTATCAGCCGGAATGTCGTATCGATCTACAATGATATTCTTCGTGATCTGACTGACGGCGATGATACGGTCGGCCATCAAAAGACCAGCCTGTTCAATATCATGTACGATAGGATTTCCGTATGTTTCGCCCGACCGGTCAAATTCGGTTGCATGAACATGCACAATCAATGGTGCGTCAGTTAGCTCTTTTGCTCGCATACCAGCTTCCATCGTCAGCCAGTCATGCGCATGAATAGCATCAGGCTGTGTCGTTTCAACAAGTTCTTCAATAAACTGCACGTAGCGACGCTGTACCGCACGCATGTCAGTTAACCCGTCCGTGTCTGCACGTGTTCGCCCAATAACCTCTGGCGCGCTGTCATAGGCATTCAAGCCATAGCGTTCAAGCGGCGTGAGCTTCGTCGCATGGTGAATTGTCATGAAATCGCTATCGGGATGGCTTGCTTGGTAGGGAACAACGAAATCAATCGTAGCGCCAGCAGCCGCTAGTGCTTTCGACATATGGTAGCATGCAACCCCAAGTCCACCGCTGTTGTGCGGAGGAAGTTCCCACCCGAGCATTAAAATTTTCATGCCATATCGGCGCCGTTTTTGGCAGCCCTCGCTCCTTATAGCTAATTTATTTCACATTATAGCGTTCTGTAATATATATTACAATGCTTATCCTTATCGGTTTTTGCACAGTTTACAGTTCTCTTCGTAACGATCGTGTGCATGCCAGGCAGACAGGGCCTTTGCGCGAGGGAGAAGTGCCAAATACCCCTTAAGTTCAATCCGTCGTCGTAGCCATGCACCAATACGTCCAGCGACATACACACCATGCCATTCAACATACGACCAATGATCGCCAA
>JALRDG010000148.1 GCA_023257055.1 Candidatus Saccharimonadia bacterium
CCTTGTACGCTAAAAGATATTTTGAGGCCGAAGCAATTACACCGATGAATACTAATGTAAAGAGCCCTTCTGGGTTGCTTGTCGGCGAAACAATAAAGAACAGTATAAGCGCCGTTATGAACGCAGATTCAGAATGCGCAGGCGTGCGCATGATACTCGCGAACAAGCGGCCTGATACTGTAGTAGCGAGAATCAGAACGATCGCACTAGCAGTAATTTGCCAAGGTGAAAAAGCGATTTGCCCGAATAATGACAACACGAAGGCGTTCGCGAGTAGCAGTAGTAGTGCAATCGAAACAGTTCTGTACATCGAAATGACGCGCAAGTGGCGATAGACTAAATTCTGCAAAAACATTAAAATATTTCTCCTGTGAAATTATGCGAATATTCGAGCGATGCATCTTTGAACATACGTACGTACTGAAATGAAAAATCGTTCTCGAGCTTTTTAGGATCAACGAAAAACAATGCAGTAGCGAGCCCGTCTGCGTATAGCGCTTCTTGTGCTATGACCCATGTGGCAAGAATATCGTTCGTTGGGCGAAGCGTGGTCGGATCAAAAATATGGTGCATACCCCTTCCCCAAACTCGTCTATTCGACGCCGACGCACACAAACTAGTGTTCTGTACATCAATAGCGCCTATGACGATATCATTTCGTAGCGGATGTTCCAGCCCTACTTTATTTATTGCCGTCCCGCGGTGACGCATATCACCGCTTCCATCGATCACGTATTCAGTGACATCTTCTTCGTCAAGGATAGTCGCTATTATGTCAATCAAGTATCCTTTGCCCGCGGCACCGAAGTCTAGGATCACTGGCTGGCTCGTTCGTATTGTTGGGCCGTCCAACTTTAGGACGTTACCTAGTGATGGCAGCACCTTCTGTTCTCGCTCGACGAAAGAATACTCAGCGTCGTAGCCGGCTCGCTCAAGCGCATTGCCGATCAATGGCGTCACCTTACCGTCGGTACATTCGTATAACTTTTGGTACAAACGCATAAGCGGAAGTATATCGTCAGAAAAGGTGTAGTTACCAGCTTTTTGAGAAATTTCGCTCACCAGCGAATCGGTTCGAAAACGCGAATACGTTGCATCGAATGTTTCGATTCGTCGATATATTTGCCGTATGATACTTCGAGGCAGCGGCACGAGGGATTCTATTCGCCATTTTGTACCAATTGCCTCAAAATCAATGCTATGCGGCAGCATCTTCTTTTATTTGCTCGAGCGCGTCGTTAAAACCAATTCCAGTCAATGACGACCCAGCAACACGCGTCAAAGATACTTCGTCGATAGATTTACCGACCACCATGTCTTTGTAGTTAGCGGCGAATCGTTGTTGGTATTCTTCTGCCTCGCCAGAATCAGCATTCGGCGTGATTGTCGTGTCGGTAATTTTGCCGTTCATTACCGTCACCGAAACGTCAATCGACTCCCTGCCGCCAGGCGATACGTATTCTCCTGTGGCTTCGTAGGTACCATTCGCATAGGTGGCCGTCTGTGGCTCAGCCCCTTGAGTCGATGTGGTCGGCGATGTTTGCTGCCTCTCACTCGAATTCGAAAAGAGCGCTATCGCTACGGCTATCGAAGCAATTAAAGCGATTGCGATAATTACAGCGACCGTTGGATTAACCTTATTTTTTGACTGCATGCTATTCTCCTGCTTCTACTATATCACTTTAGACTTTGTATACCTCGGCACAACTAGTAGCGAGTGTGCCGAGGTATATCTCATTTACTCACGGCCTTAATTGATCTTAGTGATTCATGCCGGGCATAGGTTAGCTTGCTTTCGTGTCGGTTGTTTTGAACCCCCAAGCTGCCTGCCACTGCTTCATTTGAGCGATTTCTTTCTCTTGAGCTTCTATAACCGCACTTGCGAGGTCCTTGATCTCTTGTCGCTCGGCATTCGTGTCGGCATATTTTGACATATCTACGGCTTGCTGATGGTGGATGATCATCTGCTCAAGAAATACTTTGTCAAAATCGTCGCCCTTAAGACCGTCGAGTGAAGCGCCCATATCCATCATTTCGCCAGCCATATCGTTTGCGCCGCCCCCATGACTACCGTGTGCGCCCATTGTCGCATCAAAGCCCCACTCTTGTTGCCATTCACTCATCTTTGCCATCTCTCGTGACTGAGTAAATACGATTTCGTTTGCTAGTTCTTTGATCTCAGGGCGTTCCGAAGCGCTTAAGGCCTGTTCACCCATATTCACAGCGCCTTCGTGATGTGCCATCATATCTGCAATGTAGGCTTCATCAAAAGCTGTGCCCGTTAGAGTCGCAAACTTATTGTCGTCTACTTGCTTAGTTTCCTTTTTGTCTGGCGTAGCTGATGACGACTGCTGCTTAGTGTTACCTTCTTTTTGACTGGCGGCAACTAACATCCATGCCGCTCCTGCAACAATAATAAATCCAACAATTATAATAATAACTTGATTTCGTTTCATAATTTCCTTTCTTATTGACTTATCGATCAGTATGATAGATTCGTCTACAGACCTGAAGAATGATAGCCACTTAAAAGAACAATATCAGGCGGTACCCAGCTACTTTGCGTCCACATGTGGTTAGGCAGGTATATTCCATTACTCAAACTTTGAATCGATACATT
>JALRDG010000111.1 GCA_023257055.1 Candidatus Saccharimonadia bacterium
ACAGACGTATGTTGGCACGCCAAGCAGCGCGAAGAGGGCCACTTCCGCTACGGCCGGCACGGCCATCAGCCATTCGGCACTCAGCAACGAATCGGCCAGCGCAGCCACGCCAAGACCCAGCGCAATCCACGGCGCCGTATCGGATGTGCGTGATACAATGTCGAGATGTTGTTCATGGGACGGCAAGGTATTTTGTTGATGCCGCCCCCGTCTCCCAGAAGGCTCTGGCTCAGACGGGGAAAGTTGTTCGGTACTCATTCGTAGCAGTTATTATACCTGTACATCTACAGTCTTGCAAGCTAAGATGACTGCTCCGTAGATGCCTCGATTTCACGCAATAACTGCTCTACATGCGCAGACGTGACCGGTTGATTCACACCCGTCCACGGCTCATCCGCATCGACATCATATTCTGACCCTTTTTGATCCATTAGATAGGCGGCTTGCGTCACACCCGCTTCTTCACTCCAGCTAAAGGAGTAGATCGCACGCCGTGAAAGCTGCGCCGTTACGTCATGCAAACGTTCGATATACCGCAGCTTGTACATCGTTTCGGCGAATGGCATGATTTCATCCTGTTCGCCATCAAGAGTAAACGTTTCGCCGGTGTAATACCGACGCAGTTTTGCTGCCTGAGTTAAGACTCTTCCCTGCTCGTCATTGTATTTGCGAAACACATAGTTTGCCTCTGGGTCTGTTTTTATGGAGCTCCACGCCATTGGACTGCGCATCAACATAGAGTTCGTCTCCTGTCCGTAGCGAATGATCGCTTGAGCCAAATCGCTCAGTTGCTCTGGTGTTGGTAATTGCACAGATGCCTGATGTTCTTCTATGCGCTCGCTCATCGTTCTACTCCCAATCGTATCCGTGTCCGAAATGCCCATACCGTGCTGTTTGTTCATATATCGGTCGCCGTAAATCCAGATACGAAATTATTCCTGCTGGCGTTAAGCCATAGCCTACTACCTCTTCTGGCTGGTTGTCAATGATAACCGTTGCTTCTACCGGATCGGCGACACCGATTGCATACGCAAGGCGAACGTACACCTCTTTGGCATGGCGCTTTTTAAGGTAATCGACTGCAATCTTGCGGGCCATGTAGGCCGCACTACGATCAACCTTGCTTGGGTCTTTGCCGCTAAATGCGCCGCCGCCCACTGGAATTCGTGGACCGTAATTATCCACTGCCAGCTTACGTCCAGTCAATCCCGCGTCGGCATCGAAACCGCCTAGGTCCCAGTCTCCTGCTGGATTGATAAACAACTGTACATCGTGCACAGCCTCGTGTCCTATCAATAGCGGTTCGTTTCTTAGCCATGAATGCACCTGTGACGTCAGCGCAACTTTCGACGCATGCTGAAAACTGGCGACAACGCTGTGAATATGTCCGTTTTTCAGAGTCACCTGTGTTTTGCCATCATGTGGCCAGTGCCTCTCTTCCGCGACAGAATCATTCATGTCTCCAAAAAGATATCGATTCAAATTTCGTGATAACACCACCTCGAGCGGCAGAAGTTCTGGCGTTTCGTTGCAAGCATAGCCAATCATAATACCTTGATCACCAGCTCCACCCGTATCGACGCCAGCGGCAATTTCCGGACTTTGTGCGGCAATATGTTCGATCACCTCAACGTCACCGGCAATCTGTCGCACCACAGCCGGGACATCGACATGCGTAGCGTGAGAGGTCACCTCGCCAGTCACAAACACTGTACCGTGGCCGCCAGCGACATCAATTGCCACTCGTGCCAGCGGATCCTCGCGCAAATGTGCATCGAGCAGCGCATCGCTAATGCGATCGCAAATCTTATCGGGGTGATTCGGACTCACCGACTCGGCTGTCCGGTATTCGATTGGTTTCCTTGCAGACATAAAAACTCCTCTCTATCTGCCCTGTGGCCGTCAAGAAAGGATGTCTTTACGATAAAGAATCATATCTTCCCTGACATGCACCAGGCTGGAGTTAGCACCTTGCCAGTTATTTTACTTGGTAGGTTGCTGGCGAGTCATCGGGCCAGTCCCTCGTCGCTCTCTTGATATGTTATTGCTCCTTTAGCGTAGCCTACTGTGTAAGTTTTTGCAACTGAGCCTTGGTAGGTAGATCGAGTGGCTGCATCACAGGACGGCTATAGACCGGCTCGCTCTCACTGCTGCGATCCGCATCATAGCGATAGCCATGCGCTGCAAAATCTGATAGACGTTCAAGTGAATCCACCCGACTATCCATCATCCACCGCGCCATCACACCGCGCATTTGCTTATTGTAAATTGGGACCTGTCCCATCGTGCCATTTGGTTTGCGGTCAAAAAATCGCGGCGTCACCACTCGTACTGCCTCACTCAGGTGTCGCACGATCGGCGCCGCATACTCGTTTGATGACAACACAAGTACAATACCGTTTGCCTCTTTTTCGACAACCTTCGCTAGCGCGACACCCCAGAATGCGCGTACCGTTGGCGCGTCATCTATCGGCAACGAAGCGTTCATTTCCAACCGGTAAGCATCGATTACATCGTAGGGTC
>JALRDG010000017.1 GCA_023257055.1 Candidatus Saccharimonadia bacterium
AACATAAAAGGAATATTTGGATGAACCACAGCCTCAGAATAGGCCTAGCGAGCATCGTAGTAACAACTCTAGGAACTGTCGGCGTGCACGCACAGCTACAATCTGAGCCAAATCCTGGCCAGGAACGACGCAATATTGCTCAAGTTGCTCAACAAGCCAACGACCAGACACGCCAGCCTGCAACCGAAGGAGTAGGACGAGCCGAGGCACATAAGGCGCGAGTTGAAGAGCACAAAACAACCGTTCGGGAAAAAGTTGAAGCCCGTAAAGTACAGGTAAAACAAGATGTTTGTGAACGAAAACAAAAGAGACTAACGGCCGTCATACCGAAACTATCGACAAGTGCCACAACGCTACTTGAGAAATTCAACGCTATATACGGCCGAGTTGAAAGCTTTTACTTAGACAAGAACCTAGTAAGCGACAACTATGACACAGCGAAGGCTGATGTTGATGCGGCGCAAGCAAAAGCTGATGCATCGGTCGCCGCTATCGCCGACTTCACCTTTACACTTGACTGTGAGAATCCAAATGTTGCTCAACAGCTTGACGGCCTTCGTGCATCTGTCAAAGTAGCTCGTGAAGACCTCGCGCAATACCGAAAGGAGCTCGTTAACTACACCCAGCTAGTACGCGGTGCCGCGGAGGAAAAAGCCGGTGAAAGCACTACACAGACCGACCCGGCAACAGAGGAGGTGACGCATGAAAACTAATCAGCCCGAACGACCTAGCCGCGCTGGCTTTAGTGGCGCTGAAGTCGTTATCGTGACTGCTATCGTGGTCATAGTTGGCCTCCTCGCCTGGCAGTTCTATGAAAGGTACACCGACAGTCAAATCGAAACTAACACCTCAGAAAGCAGCCAAGCGCCCGAAGTAATTGAATCAAGCCGAGACCTGCAACGAACTGCGGATCACCTGCAGGATATTAACCTCAACGGCGAACTCGATACATCCGAGATCGACGCAGCATTAGAATAAATTGCATAATGAGCTTTCACTCAATCTAAAAGTAAAGAGCCGCCCTGTGTTGGGCGGCTCTTTCAATCAAGAAGTGTTTTATACCTCGGTGTACATTACACCAGTTTCAACGACCTTGCCGTCAAATTCAATCTTGAAGTAATACTTAGTATTGCGCTGTAGTTCGTTTACAAGACTAAGTGATACATATCCAGTTGCATCTGGGTAATTATAGTCATAGTTGTAGTTCGTGCTACTACGTGAGTCAGTCCATGGATACGGAGACACCGTCAGTCGAGCTACGTCGACATATGTCGGTGCGTATACATTCATGTCAACTCCGTACCTATTAGTATTGTAGTTGTACGAAAACGTATCGTCATCTGCCGTCACCGACACAGCTGTGCTCGTCTTACTGTTTCCAGCAGCATCGTAAGCCTTTGCAGTCAAAGAATGCGTACCTGCTGTAATACCAGTCGTATTCCAGGCCAGGCTGTATGGAGAAGTTGTATCTTCACCAAGCTTTGTCGTGCCACGATAAAATTCCACCTTTGTCACACCAATGTTATCTGAGGCAGACGAAGATAATGTAACCGAGTCACCAATTTTGAAATCTGTATCTGATGCAGACAGAGATACTGTCGGGGCGGTCGTATCAGAAGTAGATCCGCCACTCGTTGGAATACCGTTCGGGTACGCAGCCTGTAGCTGTTGACGCAAGTAGGTACCAAACTTGTATTCGAATGATGTACACGTACTCGTCGTCGAGTGGCACCAGCCGCTAGGGTAGTATGTGCTTAGTTTTGTAAATCCTTGATTCTGATACCAAGTGTAGCCGTCCTGAGCAGACTTATATCCACCTTCCCAGCCGGTTCCATCAGGGCCGTCCGCTGTTCCTGAGCCCCAGAACATATTGAAATTTTGCTTGAAGCTCGTAGGAATTGGATTAATAGTCGCAGCCTGCGGATCGGCACCAGTTGGGTCGTCACCACCGCCAAACAGTAACGCACCACCGCCTTCAATTAAGCCGGAGCCTGCAAATTCTGGTAGATAGTACTGCGTAATAAACTGTGCGCCGCCAGAAAATCCAGTGAGCCAAACATGCTGTTTATCAATATTATACTGACCATATACCTGTGTTAGCAGGGCCTGAACGTAGTCAGCATAGCTATTACCGCGCCACCACCATGTTAAGTCGCCGGTTGCACGGTCTGGCGTCAGGATCGATACGGTAATCATATTGTATTCACGTGCCACGGCGCGAATACCATCCACTCCGCCAAGTGCATAATTGCTCCCTGGATTCTTATACCCATACGCACCGTCACCGTGAAAATCGACAACAAGGCCAACTGGCTTGGTCGGATCGATACCCGACGCATCAATATGATACGTGCTCGTATATCCTGCGGCCGTAAATGATTTATTTGTTTGCCAAGTGTACGCACCGCCGCTTCCGCCACTGGTCGAAGCGTACGATGGGGTAGTAGTCAAACCGACTGATGCGACTACCGCCACGGCCGCTAAAAAGCCACCGAAGCCAATCTTTTTTATACTTTTTTGTAGAACCTGCTTCATGCACATTCTCCTGGGTGTTATAACACCAATTAGTTATTACCATAACTATTTTGATAAAAGCAGAAGGAAATAGCTAGTCTTGCAATATACCTGTTTTTTGCTTGCAAAGAAAACCCCCGCATCATATAGATACGGGGGGCGCTCCTCGTGCTTAAGATGCCCTAGGGGAAATACAACGCACCACTATCGCATCGCATACGCATTTCCGCGACTTTACCGGGTCGATTGAAATCCTGATATACATAGCCACAGAAAGCGGTTTCAGGCGAATGACTGTCCGGCATGGCGTCATTAGTGTCGAGCGGCAGCTCGATCACTAGCTTCGCATTAAACAGCTTTGCTCGGTTGTTCGTCTGGATCTGTATCCGGGTCTGTGTGTTGCTGTATATCCGCAAACGGCACATACCAATCGTGAGATTCGCGCGCTTACGAAGGTTTTCACTGTAGTTTATCGACAATACCATTGGAATAGCAGCCTGCATCCATGTACGACCCTCGCGAGCGCTCTTGCCGCACATATGGTCGAGCAGTGCTTCCGGCATAGCAAACATCGGATCATCGCCATCACACCACCAGTTCATATTCCAGTGCTGTGTACTAAGACCAAAGCCCTTCAGTGCAGACGAACGCCCGTGGTATGGCCGTCGAATCTGTGCGTAGGGAACACCGATCTCATCACGC
>JALRDG010000118.1 GCA_023257055.1 Candidatus Saccharimonadia bacterium
GCGTAACGTACTATCTCGATGGTAAAGTCGTCAAAAGCATTGCTTCACACCGACCGAACGATAACGATCAAAACAAAGACACCTACCAAGATTACGACGGTATGAGCCAGGCAATGTTCGAACAAATCGTTGGCCAGCCATGGCAACTCCGTATCAATACGCAGGTCTATCCTGTAGATGATCAATGGCACGAAGCCCCGGACAATGCCGCTACGTTCACACCACAGACCATGCTTGTTGATTATGTTCGAGTGTACAAAAAGGGCAACAACACCACAACTCCGCCGCCTGCTGCCACTCCGACACCAGCGCAACCCACCCCTACTACTCCAGTAACTCCTGTTGAAACTACCGCTCCTGAAAAAGAAAAGAAGGACACGCCGGCTGCGCCCGTAGTAGCAACGCCAGCTCCTGCAGTTCCCGACACCCCAGTGAAAAACGACGTCGCTCCACGCCAAGGCATTCAGACACCTGTAGTCGACGAGCCAGCTCATAATGAACCCGTCGCGGCCACGCAAGAAGAAGTAGCTCCATCCGTATCCAGCGAAATCCCAACCAGTTTGCCGCAAACCGGTGGCGCATTCTGGCCAGCACTAGGCAGTGCACCGTTTGCTCTATTCGCGAGTGCGTTCGCCCTTCGCTATCACTGGCGTTCTCGTGTCAGTAATTAAACGACAATACCGCCACCGAGGCAGACCTCGCCATCATAAATAACTACCGATTGTCCGGCCGTAACCGCACGTTCGGGGTGTCGCAACGTAAACTGCACGTCGTCGCCAAGTGTCAATTGACATTCGGCTAATGGCGCCCGGTGTCGCACGCGAATGTGATACGATCCATCGGCAGGCGCGTGATTAATCCAATGCACGCCAGCCAGAGTGACCTGCTGCTTCCATAGACTATCGTCATTGAGATCGGTCGTGACATAGACTTCGTTCTTATCCATATCCTTGCCAACCACGTAATACGGCAGCCCGCCACCAACATCAAGCCCATGCCGTTGCCCGAGCGTATAAAAGATTGCGCCGTCATGCCGACCAAGTTTCTTACCCGTTTTCTTGTCGATGATATCACCCGGCACCGTCTTGACGTATTGGCTTAAGAATTCACGTATCCCAATTTTTCCAACGAAACAGATTCCTTGAGAATCTTTTTTTCCAGCCGTGTACAGGCCTCGCTCTTCGGCCATTGTTCGTACTTCCGGCTTAGTGAATTCACCGAGAGGAAACAGCGTTTTCTTAAGTGCCTCGCCAGTCACACGATATAAGAAATATGTTTGATCCTTATTTGTATCAACCGCCTGCTTTAAAGCACCATTTTCTACGCGAGCGTAATGGCCGGTCGCAATCATATCGGCGCCGTCTTCTATGGCGGCATCAAGAAACAGTTTGAATTTTACTTCTTGATTACACATGATATCCGGATTTGGCGTTCGACCATTTTTATATTCGTCAATCATGTATTGCACGACTTTGTCGCGGTATTCCTGCTCAAAGTCAAATACCTTAAAATCAATTCCAAGTTGAACCGCTACACGCTTCGCGTCCGCTAAATCATCCGCCCATGGACATTTCATCCCCGGCAGATCCTGTGTCCAGTTTTTCATGTAGACGCCCGTTACGTCATAGCCGCGTTCGACCAATAGAGCAGCCGTCAAGCTACTGTCGACGCCGCCACTCATGCCAACGTACACCTTCATTATCTGGTTCCTCCAATATAAAATATGCCAATTTTCACTAATTCACTTGCGGTCAAATACCAGCCAACTGGGGTTGTCCACCACCAACGACTCCATAAACTATCCGCCGATGTCGGGTGGCTACGCAGCTGCACGCTATCTGTCGCACGCCGCTCAAATTCAAGCATGGCACGACGCTGGTGATACGGACTTGTCACGAGAATGACGTCAGCAATGCCATTCTGATGCAGCAACGCCTGTGTTCGCTCGGCGTTCTGACGAGTTGTTTCACCGTATTCTTCGAGTAGTATTGCCTCGGCCGGCACACCGGCATCCAGTGCGTGATCACGCATGGCTTCGGCGTTACTAGGGCCCGTTTTATCGGCCGCGGCACCAGAAAAAATGACTTTGTCTGCCCAGCCGTCCTGATAAAGCATGATTGCCTCACCCGTACGAGCTTCCGTATCCCCGCCACTAATAGCGATGATCGCATCAGCTTTCTGGCAGCCAACGCGAGTATCTGGCGCCTCGGCACACTCACGTAAGTCATTTGGCGCCAAATAGACGCCAATACCGCCGATTACCAGAAAAACACTTATAATTGCAACGATCACTATTCTCACCGACCCATACGCTCCCGCTCTTTAGCGACAGCTCGAATAATCGCCTCACCGCCTTGGCGTACAGTTACCTCATCAGACAAGTGCCCTAAGCTGATCCGCAGGCTGCCATCCGCCCCTTCGTCACTCATGCCGATCGCCGTAAGCACATGTGAGCGCGTCCCTTTGTTTGCTGCGCAGGCACTTCCGGTCGCTAGTAATACGTTTTCCATTTCTAAGAGGAAAATAAGTCGCTCGGCGTCAAGGCCAGGAAATGACACGTGCAGATGCCCTGGCAGTCGACGTTTTTGATCGCCGGATATAATTACATTACTATAGGCGCTGGTAAGCTGCTCTTGCAGATTATCGCGCAATTTTCGCAGTCGTTCGGCTTCTGCTTTTCGTCCATTAACGGCACGCTCCAGTGCGACACTAAATCCAACGACGCCAGCGACGTTTTCCGTGCCGCTTCGAAGGCCACGTTCTTGCCCGCCACCAAAAACCTGAGCTCGTAAGCGTACACCGCTATGCGCCCAGAGGAGCCCAACTTGCTTTGGGCCATAAATTTTTCCAGCATTCAGCGTTAATAAATCAACGCCAAGGCGCGCCACGTTCACATCGAGCTGTCCAACTCCTTGTGATGCGTCACTATGGAGATAAATTGGCGTGAGGTCATTGTTATCGCGGCGACGTTGACGCTCCTTGCGAATAATTTCAGCCAGCTTCGACAATGGCTGTACCGTACCAAGCTCGTTGTTCGCGAGCGCGACGCTCACCAGCGTCGTAGCTGGCGTAATCGCCGCTGCAATTGCCTCGACCGATACGACACCTTTTTTTCCGACGGGCACGATCGTCGAATTGCCGTGTTGTTCGGCAGCCCGCAATACGGCATGATGCTCAATTGCCGAAGTCACGACATGTCCGTCTATCGAGCCAAATGCCAAATTGATGGATTCGGTTGCGCCAGCCGTCATGACAAGCTCATCGGCCTTTGCACCAATTGCTCGAGCTATTACATCCTTTGCTTCTTGATAGGCACGTCGAACAGCTAAGGCAGGTGCATACGGGCTTGATGGATTAAAAAAATGATCACGCTGAAACGGCTGCATCGCTCGCTCCACTTGCGGAGAGAGCGGCGTAGCTGCCGCATGATCAAAATAAATATACTCAAATGCTGTCACTGTCTTATTATAGCATCCGACAAGCTAGGCGAGGAGCTCGCCAGTGTCGGGGTTGCGATGATAGATTTCGCGTGCGACTCGCTCGTAGTACTGCGATGTTGCCACTAAAAAATTATCTAATTCAGCGCCGTCAAGGTAGCTATAACGTGAACCTTCTTGAATTTTCAGTACGCCATTATCTTGCAACTCATATCGAATCGTTGAACGACGTTTCTGGCCATGGTCAAGTTCCGTTTCTTCGTGCCATATCCAGGTCTTTTCATCTAAATTAAAGAATGATCGCTGCGTGCGCGGCGGTAACGGGCCAAACAATGTGGCGCCAATTTGACTCTCGAGCTGTATCAACTCTCGCTCGGTAAATTTCTTGAGTGGTCGCTTCACTTTAGCAGTTCGGACGACACTTGCTTGGTCAGTGCCAGGCAAAGCGCCACTATCGGCCGTCGGTCCGACGATCAGCTCCAGTGCTTTATGGAATAACGTCGACATACTAAACCCTAGCGTTTTGGCCTATAAATTCCGTTGACGTATGCGTCCTGACGAAGCGCAACGATATTTTTACCAAGACGATGCAGGATTTCTAGTGGCGTATCTTCATGCGCGATTTCAGGGGTTGGATGTATTTCAGCAGCTGCTACTGCTGCCATTGCTTGTCGGCGAGCCGTATCGATCTCATCGTATTGAAGTGCCGTCTCTGAGGCAAGATGAAACGCAATATCAGTGCCGTCTTCAAGAGCAGTACCCTGCTTAGCTGATTCAAAATCAGTATTCATATCATCACCTCCACACCTTACGGGGGTTTCGTTAGTATTGCGCATCGCTGATGCTGCCAACAATGAATTGGCCGCACGATGCGGTTACTTGATTATTTTACCACGTTGACCTACTTTAGTCAATTAATTTAGCGGAAAAAGCCGTCGCGCGTTGTCGGTAGCATGTTGAATGATTTCTTCCGGCAGCTTATGTCGACGCACTGCATGATATTCGGCTATTTCACGAATGAATGCAGGCTGGTTCGTCTGCCCACGGCGCGAAACTGGCGCAAGAAACGGCGCGTCGGTTTCAAGTAGCATCTGCTCGACGGGCACGGCATCGTACATTACTTGCTGTTTTTCATCTTTCGTGAACGTACTAATGCCATTTACGCCAATATAGAAGTTTCGTGATAGCGCCTGCTCTAGGTTATCTATCGTGTCGGTAAAGCTGTGCAGTACGCCTTGCAGGCCAGAGAAGTTATCTACTATCGGCCAAAAGTCATCAAATGCTTCACGCACATGAAAAATCACCGGTAGACGTAATGAGTGTGCGAGCTGTAGCTGCGATTCCAGTGCCCGCACTTGCACGTCCCGTGGGCTGTTATCATAAAAGTAATCAAGGCCAATTTCGCCGACAGCAACGATCTTTTGCAACTGCACATCATTCGGCAACTGGGCAATTTCATCCCAGCCGTGCCGAGTATCGTGAGGATGAACGCCAATAGCAGCATATGCCGCTGTATGCTCGCGCGCAAAATCAATTGCCTCGACCGAACTCTTATGGCTCGTGCCGACACATATCATCGCTTCAACGCCAGCTTTAATCGCCCGTTCATATACGGCTTCACGTTTCGGCCCATAGAACTCCGAGTCGTGAATATGACAGTGCGTATCAATCAGCACTTACGCTCCCTTCGGCGCTCGTGGGTCCGGCGTGTGTACATAGATTCGCGGAAACAGAACGGCGCCAGGTTCCTGCGTTACGATACCGCTACCGAACAATGCCTGAATTTTCTCGGCCGTCCCTGGCATGATCGGACTCAATAGGTCGCTCACCTGCAGTAGGCTGCCGACGGCATGCCCGAGCACTTCGGCAAGATGCGCCGCGGCTTCCGGATCAGTCTCTCGTCGTTTTGCGATCTCCCAGGGTTTTACGTGTTCGATGTACTGATTAAGGCTCCGAATTGTCACCCATACTTCGTCAATCGCCTGATTAAAATGTAATGATTCCATCGCTTCGCGGTACGGCTGCATATCATGCTCACCTTGTGGCACGTCACCGATGACTCCTGATTGATAGCGTGTGATCATGCTGGCAACTCGCTGTACAAGATTTCCAAAGTCGCTACCAAGTTCATTATTATAGGCGTTTTCAAACTTCTCCCACGTAAAGTCGCCATCGTCCTGCGTAGGAATGTGCCGAGTAAAGAAGTAGCGGAACGCATCGACGCCGTAGGTATCGATAATTTCATTCGGGTCAACGACATTACCGACCGTCTTGCTCATCTTTGCGCCACCAACATGAACAAACCCGTGTACTAGCAGTTTTTTCGGCAATGGAACGTCTAGCCCCATCAGCATTGCTGGCCAAATACCGGCATGAAAACGCAAGATATCTTTGCCAATCACCTGCACATCGGCTGGCCAGTATTCCCGCCACGTTTCATTGTCTGGATAGCCGATCACCGTCAGGTAGTTCGACAATGCATCGAGCCATACGTACATTACTTGCTCAGGATCGTCTGGCACCGGCACACCCCAGCTAAGACTTCTTCGCGGTCGTGAAATACTGACATCCTGCAGACCGTCTTTCATTAATTCTAGAAATTCTTTTTTCCGAAACTCCGGTACGATTTGCATTTTGCCGGATTCGAGTGCTTCACGCAGGCGATCTGTAAATGCGCTTGCTTTCAGGTAGTAGTTTTCTTCCGAGACGCGCTGATACGGCTGATTATGATCTGGGCATATACCGTTATTTGCCGTCGCATCCTTGTCGCTATAAAAAGCCTCACAGCCCTGACAGTACCAGCCCTCATACGAACCCTTGTAGATGTACGGCTGCAATTTTTTCCAAATATACTGCACAGCGGCCATGTGGTGCATGTCGGTTGTTCGGACGAAATCAGTATACTGCGCGCCGAGCTTCTGCATTAATAGTTCGAAATTCTTGTATGTCTGGTCGGTGTAGGTTTTCGGATCAAGCCCAAGTTCAGCAGCCTTGGCGGCAATTTTATTGCCATGCTCGTCAGTACCAACTTGAAACCGTACATCACGACCGCTCATCTTCTGGTAGCGCGTCCAAATGTCCGCCAGCATATAATCAAGCGCATTGCCAATGTGCGGCGTGCCATTGACATACGGAATCGCAGTAGTAATGTATAGTTTTTTTCTCATTACTGCCTATTATATCAGATAAGAGCAGTCTTGCGAGGCGCGGCTAGAATACCCAACAGCTACACCACTGCTGCATCCGGCAGCATCATTGCCACGACGGCGATCCTGCCTGCCGTATCGCCCTGTGAATGAGAAAAATAGTTGTCATTCGTCGCTGTATCAATCGGCGATATCGTGATATTTCCTGGCAAAATCCCCGCTCGTTCGCAAACCGATCGATTATATCCCTGCATATCGATAAAGAATCCCGTATTATGCCGATCGATGAATGGTTGCCAGTGCGGATCGTCCTGGGCGCTAAAATAGTCAAGTCGATACGACTCTCGCTGGACACTGGGCGCCATCCACACCTGGATATCAGCCATGTCACTTCCCTCTGATACGAAATGGCGGATCGTCTTCGACAGTAAATCAGTCAAGGTCGAATGGCGACCAAGGTGCAGCATAGCAAGGCTTTTCGTCGTATCGTCATAGAGTACGGTCGCTATGCAATCACCAACCGGCAATAGTATACCCACCCCTGGGCATTTCGTATAAATTCCGTCAGCCAACAGGCTTTCAGTGTTTTTTTGCGTTGCTCGATCATCGGCTTCCGCTAGTAGACTATAGGTTGCATGATTGTCATACATGATCTGCTGATAGACAACATTGTCGTAATTAACACCGTTTTCATGACAGAACGTACGACGCGCTCGTACTATCTCCATATCATGATAACCTCGTGCGCGATCAAGCATCGTGCCGTCATCACACGACGAAAATGAAAGTATAAGTTTCGAAGGAAGATTTTGGAATTGGTCAGCCTTAATCACTGACTGTGTCGCCCTGAAACGCCGTTAACAGTCGCCGCCAGTCGGTAAGCGATAAGTCCTCTGCACGCATATCTCCGGAAATACCAGCCTCATCTAGTAATGCCTCGGCTTTAGGTTTCGATATCGCAAGACCACCACTTAAACTCGAGCGAAGTTTTTTACGTTTAGCAGAAAAGCCTGCCTTCACGACACGGAAAAATGCTCGCTCATCCTCTTTAGTAACGAGAGGCGCACTTCTTGTGCGTAAAATTACTACTTGCGAATCAACTTTTGGCGGCGGCGTAAAAAGCTCGGCTGGGACTATGTCACCTAGACTTACGTCACTATAGAGCTGCGCACTCACTGCCAGAATACTCATATTTCCTGGCCGAGCAGCAAGTCGCTCTGCGACCTCTTTCTGTACGAGCAGCACAGCCAGACTAGGCTTGTTATCCGCCGTCATTAACAGCTGCACAATCTTGCTTGTTATGTAATACGGCACATTAGCGACAACCTTATAGCCAGTAGGTAGCGGGGATAAATCAAACTTCAAGATGTCACTCTGAACTACCGATAACTTTTTACCCGGGAATTGGCCGGGTAGTTTACGTGCTAAATCCTTATCAAATTCCACCGCAATCACATCGCGTGATCTCCGGAGCAGCTCACTCGTAAGCGTTCCAAGACCTGGCCCGATTTCCAACACCGAATCAGTGTCATTCAGCTCAGCACAGTCAGCGATATGTCGCAGTACGTCAGCGTCGCGAAGCCAGTGTTGACCAAGTGATTTCTTTGGCCCCGGCATTAACGGAAGATATCCGGCAAGTTGTGCTTGCTCTTACAGCCAGGCCAAGGATTCCAGCCGCTCTTCTGGTAATAATTCCATACAGCTTGGTCCTGAGCAGCAGGTGGAGCTTGGTCTGCAGTTACGCCTTTATACTCGGCCGGTGCCCACGATCGCCATGAACTTGCAGAGAACTGATATGCGCCGTAGTACCCGTTACCGGTATTGATCGCGTAGTTACCGCCCGACTCACATTTTCGCAAAATGGCCAGCGCGTCAGCGAACCCACCGGTAAAGCTTGGTTTCGCCCCAACAACTTCAACTTGCTTCTTCGGCTCTTTGACGGTCACGCTTTGAATCTCTTTTCGACTCAGCTCCTGGCCGTTCTTCATGTTGATTTCAAAGGTAACCGTGCGTTTACCTTTTTCGCCTGGTGTCTTTATTTCACGGAAACCGACCTCACGGTTCGCGTCTTGAATTCTTTCGATTGGAAAATCAACTTCCTGATCTTCGGTAACGGTCTGTGTACCATTACGCCAAATCTCTACCGTCATGCCAGCAGTTATTGCCGCATTCTCATCCACCGATAGCGTATCATCTGCTGATAGAGAAATATCCTTTTCAGCAAGCATTTCTTTTACCGTAGCGGTATTGGTACGAGCATCAATTTTCTTACCATATAGAAGCAAGGTAAAAGGCGTCGCACGATCAATGGTCATACGAATACTTATGCCGTCTGTGGCGATGTCCGTACTCGGCGCTAAGGTAACTGTATCCTCTGGGTAGACCGTCAGGCCTGCATCTTGTGCGATATGGGTTGGTGTTTGATAGGCGGATACCACCTTTTGACGATGCAAACCGTCAATAATTACCACTGGTCGCGCACGATAAATATTGACGTGATAATTCGTCGCTACCATTTCTTCGTTAAGACCCGGTTCGACGCGATCTTCTGCATCCAGTGCAACACCGGCAGCCTTCAAGGCTTCCCCGATAGTCTTTTCGCTGGTCATCACAACCTTTTCTTGATCACGATCATGAATCGTCACAAGGTGAGCACCATTCTCGGCTCGTGGTGACTGCGCAGCAACATGCTGTACAAGCACTGCAGGAAACATGACGCTCACAGCGAACAGGAAGAGAATCAGGTTTCGTACAAAATGCTTAGGAGTAGTACGTATAAAATTCATAAATTCAGGCTAACTTTATAAGCTAACCTCTCCATTATAGCACAAAATCTTCGTTTTTACAACTTTTCAAGGCGTGCGTACTCGACATTTAACTTCTTTCGTTGCCCCGAATCAAACAGAATTGTCACTGCCAGGCCGTCTATTTCAACAACTTCGCCGGTACCAAAAGCACTAGCTCGCACTCGATCGCCACATTCAAGACCGATTTCATCATTAAAGTAATCTGGCTCTGGTTCATAGTGTGGCTCTGCCGGTGCTGCATATGCCGCCCCCGCTTCGCCCATGTCAGCAATGAAACGCGATACAGGATTATATGAACGCTGGCCAAACTGCAAACGGCTTGACGCAAAACTCAAATGTAATTCCTCGCGGGCGCGTGTCATCCCGACATAACAAAGCCGTCGCTCCTCTTCAAGATCATCCGGCCGTGCCGATTCGTACACGCGCGAGTGCGGGAAAATGCCCTCTTCCATACCAACCATAAAGACCACAGGAAACTCCAAACCTTTCGCCGCGTGAATTGTCATCAATGTAACACTTTTACCATCACGTGAGGTGTCGGCGCTCGACATGAGGGCGACTTCGTCAAGAAAGGTGGCGACATCAGCGAAAGCTTTTGCCTCGCTAATCAACGCGCCAATGTTTTCAAGCTTGTCTTCTGCCTGTGGCGTACCGTCGTTAATGAAATCACGATAGCCAGTCCTGTCGATAAGGCGTTCAATAAAATCAGCTGGCGCGACCGTCTCGATATCCGCCTGAAATGAACGAAGCTGCGAACCAAGCGCAGTAAGCGCCGTCCGAGCGCGCGCAGTAATCGTCGTCGCCTCGCTTGCCGCCACCAGAGCTGTAATAATATCCATGCCGGTAGTCGACTGCCACTGCAAAAACTTTGTCAGACTCGTTGCACCGATACCGCGAGCCGGCACGTTGACGATCCGCGCAAAGCTCATGCGGTCGTTCGGTTGATAGATTAACCGTAGATAGGCAATGATATCTTTAATGACCGCTCGATCGAAAAAGCGTAGGCCACCGATGATTTGTTGCGGAATGTATCGCTGGCGAAGCGATCGCTCCAGGGCATAGCTTTGCGCATTCGTACGATACAAAATTGCAAAATCATCATAGTCACGTGCACCCATCTGCACCTGTGCCATAATCCGCTCTGCAACTAAATTCGCTTCTTCGGCTTCATCGTAAACGCCATGTACTGCTACCGGATCGCCATCACCAACATCCGTCCATAGCACCTTGTCACTTCGCTTGGTATTTTTTGTAATGACTGCATTCGCCGCATTGAGAATAGCACCTGTGCTGCGGTAATTTTGTTCAAGTTTGATAATCCGTGCGCCAGGAAAATCTCTTTCGAAATTTAAAATATTCGTAAAGTCCGCTCCACGCCAACTATAAATACTTTGCCAGTCGTCACCAACTACACAGATATTCCGGTCTTCGTTGACGAGCATCTTCACGATGGCATACTGTGCAGCATTTGTGTCCTGATACTCGTCGATAAGAACCGCTTTAAACTGCGCCTGCCATTTCTTTCGTACTGCTGGCGCATCGCGGAGCATTCGCACAACTTCAATTAAAAGGTCGTCGAAATCAAGCGCGCCTGCCGTTTTGCGCATTTTTTCGTATTCCGCATACAGCTGGGCGGTCACTTTCTGGTGCGGGTACTGCGCCGAAGCTGCATATTCGTCAGGGTCTTTTAGTTCATTCTTCGCAGTAGAAATAGCACTCGATACACTGCGTGGCTTGATGTCACGGTCGGTTAGGCCTAACTGTTTCATTGCCTGCTTAATAAGCCCTTGTCGATCGTCTTCGTCATAGATAACAAAGTTCGGCATAATCCCAATCGCCGACCCGTCATGCTTAAGTAGACGGACGCAAATACCATGAAACGTCCCCATCCATGGCATGAATCCACGGTTACTGCCATCTTCGCCCAGCATATGAGCCAAACGTTCACGCATTTCACGTGCCGCCTTGTTCGTAAACGTCACTGCCAGTATCTGACTAGGATAGACGTTTTCGTTAGCAATGAGATGCGCAATACGGTGTGTTAATGTCTTTGTTTTACCACTTCCCGCCCCTGCCAAAATAAGTAGCGGACCATGCGTTTCACGCACGGCTTCAGCTTGTGCCGGATTAAGCCCCTCTAGTACATTCATTGATACTATTGTAGCAGAAGATAGTATGCGAGCGCGCCGCCGCCAGCGCCTAATATCAGTAGGCCGAGAACCCATACCACCCATGACCAGCCAGCTTTTCGTTTTTCTGGGTGAGCAAGCGGTTGATGATAACTGGCCGTATCATAAATTGAATTCACTTCATCAACATCTGCCTTAGCAGGAGACTGTTGATATTGCGGCTGAATGGCGATGGCACCTGCACTTACCGGAGAGGTGGGCGTCCTGACTGGTCGTTGCTCTACTAATTGCGGCGTCGCTTTCGGGACGGAGGCTATCGGTTGAACGGGTGTGTCGTCGCGAGGCACGGCACTAGCCTGGTCGGCCGATGATGATTCGATCGACAGCAAATCTGGAGTCAGTTCAGCTGGCATGGCAGCACGTCGCTGCTTTTCGGCCAGTTCGTCTTCTGCTGCTGTATCCGAAGCGTCGTCATCCTGTTCGTCGGCATCAGTCGACTTTGGCATAAGTATGGAAACGGGTACAGCTGACGCTCCTTCGGGAGTCTCCTCGTCTGGCGCAGCAGAAAGCTCCGACCCTAACGGTCGCTTTTCAACTTTCGCGTCGGTAATGAACGGGGATTCGATTGCCATCTGCGATGGCGCAGATACGTCACTGTCGTCACTTTTTAGCAGGGCGTCCAACTCATCAAGATTCGGCACGGGATGAGCAGCCGCAAGCGGCTCGATTGTCGAAGCATTTCGTGAAACCGTTCGTGATGCCGTCGACGTCGTCGTGCGATTGCCACGGACAGCCGCTGGCCGTACAACGTCCATAAATTGCCCGCTTCGCCGCGCAGGGACGATAGAGCCTACTACAGGTGACGCGACAGGGCGCGCCGACTGATCGGTTGCACTAGGTACACTTTCTGCGGGAGACACTACAGGAGTAGTCGCCGCAACAGGCGCAGTCTGAGTCTGGGCTTTCATCTGCAAATCAGCCGCTTGCGGCGGAGCCACGTCATTATTTGTCTGCGGCGTAACGTTTGCCGGCGTCGCTCTTACTAGTGGATCTACCTCGTCATGAGTCACCGTTACGGCACTAGGGCGAACACTCTTGCCATTACCCGACATAATCGAGTTGACTGCTCGATCCAGTTCGTCAAAGTCTATATCTGTCACGTCCGCCACCCTTTCTTATTTGTCTTTATGCGCGATGCGCTTTTGCTATAATTTCACTAAATGCATGCGCATCGAGACTGGCGCCACCAATCAGGAGCCCGTCGACGTCATCGATTGCTAAATAGTCAGCTGCACTTTCAGCCTTTACGCTACCGCCATACAGAACCTGCACACTATCGGCTGCTTGCTTTCCGTACAAATGCCGAATTTGGGATCGAATCACCTTAACTGCCCGCGTTACATCCACGGGAAGCGCGTTTTGCCCGGTACCAATTGCCCAGACTGGCTCGTACGCAATTACCACCTGCTCGATCTCTTCGCTGGTGATATTCGCCAAACCACCAATGAGTTGGTCGTGCAATACCGCCTCTGTCTCGTTATTAGCGCGTTCACTTGCCGTCTCACCAATACAGAGCACCGGTCGAATGTGATTACGAAGTGCCGCCTGCACCTTAGCACGGACGTCTTTGTCGTGCTCATGAAAAATATGTCGACGCTCCGAGTGACCAACAAGTCCATAATCAACGATGCCGCGCAGTTGCGTAGCCGAAACTTCTCCGGTATATGCGCCGCTGTCACGCCAATAGAAGTTCTGAGCCGCTAATTTGAACTGGCGTCGATTTACCTGCAAGCTCAATGACTGAAGTGTAAATATTGTCGGCGCAAGTACCACTTCAACATCACGTCGCACCTTGATCATCTTTTCTAAACTATGCACATACAGGCTGGCCTCGTGCATGTTGAGGTTCATTTTCCAGTTACCAATGATGAGTTTTTTATCTCGTGCCATAGTGCTTTCGTTTATTTATGATTAGTGTACCGCACTTTTTACCGCGCGTCTAGCAACCGTTCGACGCCAGGAAGTTTCTTGCCTGCCATCAAATCCAACCCGGCGCCACCACCGGTAGAAACATGGGTGAAACTCTGACCTTCGTTCCCATCCCATTTCAAGACGAAATCGGCCGTATCACCGCCGCCAACGATAGAAGTTACTTCAGGAGTACTCGCAAGCGCCAGCGCGATTCGTGCCGAACCATGCGCAAATGCCGGTATCTCACTGTAGCCAACCGGACCGTTCCATATCACTGTGCCGGCCGTTTGTAGAATCTCAGTGTATGCTTCGATTGTTTTGTCGCCAATATCGAGGATAATGTCCTCATCAGTAACCTCGTCGGTCCCAATTACTCGGCGTTTAGCGGTAGGATCTATTTCCTTCGCAACCGCAACGTCCGTCGGGAGGTGAAGGAACGCATCGGCCGACAACTCACCAGATTTTGTTTCTACGGCTTTGTAAATTGCCTTCAGTACGTCATCTTGATCGGTCTCTACCTTGCTGTTACCGACAGGCTTTTGCTGATACCGGAGAAATGTATTGGCCATCGCCCCACCGATCAAAATATGATCAGCCTGGGCAACGAACCGCTCAATGACGGCGATTTTATCGCTCACTTTTGCGCCACCCATAATGGCGACGAGCGGACGCTTCGGCTCGGCCATTGCATTCGTAATCGTCGTATACTCTTTTTCGAGCAACAACCCAGACACACTCGGCAAGCAAAGCGTGATGGCGTCTGTCCTGGCATGAGCACGATGCACGACACCAAATCCGTCCTGCACGAC
>JALRDG010000083.1 GCA_023257055.1 Candidatus Saccharimonadia bacterium
ATAGCCGCCAAGGACAATTAACGCCAGCGATCCAACCCCAAGCGCTGGCGTCATAAGCGTACCACTTACTGGTTGAAATACATTCAGGTACTGCATTGCAAGTAATCGAACGTTATCAATGGCGACTGGCAGTTCTTGTGAGAGTCCAAGCAACGTAAGAGCAATTGATGGGTCTTTTACTATCTGCATAATGAGTGGAATAAGCAGCACCGCCAGGAGTAATAATGGAAGTGCGAAAAGCTGCGGAGAAAATGAACGCAGTGCAAGCCGAAGCTTCGGGTGTGCGATTGCCGTGATTGTTAACGCGATAAGTACGTAAATACTCAGTGGCGAATACAGACTGAATGCTGCCGTGACGGCAAGTAGTATGTACCATAGCGCCGAATATTTAGCGCGCTGCATGATGAGCGTGGCAAAAAGGAGTAAAAGTGTTGGCCATAGCAAGTACAGTATTCTTGGCGTGCCGCTTTGAGCAATTAGCAGAAATGGTCCGGTAGTTACGATCAAGATGGCCGTTAATGAGGCAACGTTCGGCCGAAACCACCGATGAAGAAGTACAATGCAGGCTATTGCCGTTAGGGCGCCAAAAAAGAGCGACGGCAGTTTTATAGTGAGGAAAGATACTCCAAGTAGCATGAAAATGGCTTTTTGCAGTGCATGATATGGCCCGTCGACGATTGGCGAGAGCGAAATATTTTCTAGGCGAAGGTTGCTTGCGGTGACAGCCTGGTTAATCTCGGCTGGTGAAGTTGCGCCAGGACTAAAAAGTGTCGCTATCAGTAGCAAAGCGGCAGTGCCGAGCGCAATGAGTGTATACGTAATGGCATATCGCCAGCGATACAGCGGAAATGACGAAAGTGAAAAATGTTTCATAGTCGTATATGTAGTATAGCACGCTGAAGGTAAACTTCTGTGTTAATCGTGCTTACGGTCGAGCGACATAAATCGCAGGCGTTCCGGGTGGAAGTATAGCTCAACTTTACCAACAGGCCCATGGCGATGCTTCGCGATGATGAGGTCAGTAATATTCTGAACATCAGGGTTGTCCGGCTCGTAATAGGCTGGTCGGTAAATGAACGATACCATGTCTGCATCCTGTTCGATGGAGCCGGACTCTCGAAGGTCGGAAAGCATCGGGATTGGCGGTGTACGACTTTCCACGCTACGACTGAGCTGAGAAAGTGCGATCACCGGAACATTTAATTCACGTGCGACGAGCTTTAGGCCGCGAGAGATTTCACTCACTTCTTGAACGCGATTTCCGTTATGGTTACCATTTCCCTGCATAAGCTGCAAGTAGTCGATAACGATAAGGCCAAGTTGGCGGTCGTGCGCAGCGCGGCGTGCCTTCGTGCGAAGTTCCAGTACGGTAAGACCAGGCTTGTCGTCGATGAAGATCGGTGCTTCGGCCATTTCGCCCATGGCTTCTGATAATTTAGCAAAATCTTCGTCGGAAAGATTACCGGTACGAATGTTCCAGCTATCAACCCCAGAGGCGTCAGCTAGCATACGGTCAACGAGCTGCTCTTTACTCATCTCGAGGCTAAAGAACAGTACCGGCTGCTTTGCGATTGTCGCAACGTTATATGCAAGGTTTGTAACAAACGTCGTTTTACCCATGGCTGGTCGAGCCGCAAGGATAATAAGGTCTGAGCGCTGCAGGCCTGCGGTCATGTTGTCGAGGTCGCGGTAGCCAGTGCGAATACCACGGAGTGCCCCCTTGTTTTTATGCAGCTCTTCCATTCGGTCAAAGCTGTCGGTGAGGATTTCCTCGATCGAGGTAATTTCATTTTTCAATGATTGGTCGCTAACCGAAAACAATTCAGCTTCAGCTTTTTCTAAGATTTCTTCCGTGGTGGTATCTTCTTCGAAGCCAAGCTCAGAAATCAAAGAACTCGCCTTAATAAGGCGGCGGCGTACGGCTTTTTGAGATACCATATCTGCGTATGCACTGGCATGGGCGGCAGTTGGCACGTAGTTCGTGAGTTCCGTGAGGTAGGCCGACCCACCAATCATGTCGAGGTCATCTTTGCGCTTTAGTTCGTCGGT
>JALRDG010000145.1 GCA_023257055.1 Candidatus Saccharimonadia bacterium
GGCCGCGGGGTATGTTGTTTTAAATACAGGAGAAGAGCTGCTCGAACAGGGCGGTGAATATCTTGGAATAACGACAAATAATCAAGCTGAATACCACGGCGTTCGTCTTGGCCTAGAGGCGGCGCTGCGACTTGGCAAGAGGCGCGTCGACTTTAGAATCGACAGTCTCCTTGTCGTCAATCAACTGAATAATATCTACGCAATCAAAAACCGTGAGCTTTGGCCAATCAACGAACGAATACGTGAATTGGTCAGACAGTTCGAAAAGGTTAGCTTTATGCATGTAAAGCGTGAATTCAATCAGCAAGCCGACGCTATGGTGAATCGAATCTTGGATGAGGAAGCTGCAAAAAATAAGGTATAATGGGTCGTAGGCAGTTCACTAGACGATCGCTTGCGATGCATTTGTGCGGAGTAAGAGGAAAGTCCGGGCAGCGCAGGACAATGGCAGTCGTTAACGACGACCGGGGGAAACCCTAGGGAAAGTGCCACAGAAACGAAACTACCTGTACGCTTTTAGGGTGCAGGAAAAGGTGAAACGAGTGAGGTAAGAGCTCACAGCATGCCGTGGTGACACGGCGTGGCGGTAAACCCTGTTGGCTGCAAGGAGGCTTGCATTAAAGAACGGTCCGTTCGCAGGCCGATACCCGCTTGATCCCTGGAGCAATTCAGGGGCTAGATAGATGATCGTCCACGACAGAACCCGGCTTACAGATGAGCTGCCAATTAAAAAATCCTCTCCATTACAGAGAGGATTTTTTAATTGATCAGGCTTACTTAGCTGATTTTACGACGGCGGCAAAGGCTGCTGGCTCGTTGACAGCTAGCTCGGCCAAGACCTTGCGGTCAAGTTCGACGTTAGCTGCCTTAAGGCCGGCAATTAGTTTACCGTACGTTGTACCATTAAGGCGAGCAGCAGCATTGATGCGGGTGATCCACAGGCTGCGTAGGTCGCGCTTACGGTTGCGTCGGTCGCGGTATGCGTACTGAAGGGCCTTAATGACACCTTGCTTCGCCATACGGAACGAACGCGTACGGTTATGCTGCATACCTTTGGCTAACTTAAGAATCTTTTTGTGCTTCGCACGTGCGGTAACACCTCGTTTTACTCGCATACTATACTCCTAGTGCTCGCTTAACGTTTTTCTTCATGCCACCAGTGACGGTTGCAGTGGTATTGATCGCGCGCTTGCGGCTCTTGCTCTTTTTTGCGAGCAGGTGGCCACCGAATGCGCGACGGCGGGTCAACTTACCAGTACTGGTAATCTTGATTCGCTTGGCTGTCCCTTTGTGGGTCTTTAGCTTTGGCATTATTTACTCCTTACTACTACGCTCAGATTGCGGCCAGCCATCTGAGGTTTTTGCTCGACAACCGCATCGTCTTCAAGTTTGGCAATAATCTTATCAATCATTTCGTAACCGAGTTCTTTGTGGGCCATCTCGCGACCACGGTAAAAAATCTGGATACGGACTTTGTGACCGGCTTCGAGGAAACTACGGATTTTGCGCAGTTTGATGTCGAGGTCGCCACCACCAATCTTTAGGCCGAAGCGCATCTGCTTTAGTTCGCCAGCTTTGGAACTTTTGCGGTTCTTCTGCTGCTCTTTCATCTTCTGGTATTGGTATTTACCCCAGTCGGTGATTTTAGCAACTGGCGGGTTCGCGCTTGGAGAAATCTCGACGAGATCGACTCCGGCTTCCTCTGCCAGCTTGAGCGCTTCTTGTCGGCTCATGATGCCAAGCTGTTCGCCGTCCGTGCCGATGACACGAAGTTCAGGCGCGCGAATGGCATCGTTGGTGCGAATTGATGTATTGATTGTTGCTCTCCTTTATGAACGAGTGCGTATTTTAAGCGTTACTCGCTGTTTATTGTAGCAAAAAAGCTATTGACGTTCAAGAGGTTTGCCGGTATTGCAGGGCTTCGGCGATATGTGCTGGTGAGATGCTGGGAGCTTCGGCTAGATCAGCGATCGTCTGAGCTACCTTAATGAGCTTGAAGTAGCTTCGAGCACTTATATCAAGTTTCGTGCTAGCGGTCGTCAGTAGCTCCTTTGCTGCCGGCTCTATGGCTAAAGATTGTACAGTATGGCTAGAAAGATTGGCGTTGTATGAATAACTACTTCCGTATCTGTTATGCTGGCGTTCTTGCGCCTCTTGAATACATTTTTTGTATGTATTATGTTGCACAAAAGACGACGTATTGCTGGACAGCAGGTCGCTTTGAGCAACACGCGGAACGGTAATAACCATATCGATTCGGTCCATGAGCGGCCCCGATAGACGTTTTTGATAAGCGAGAATCTGCGTGGATGTACAGGTGCATTCTTTTTTATTGTCACCATAATACCCACAGGGGCAGGGATTCATTGTTGCAACTAGCATGAAATCTGCTGGGTATGCATAGCTACCGTTGGCCCGATTGACGGTAATCTTTTTATCTTCCAGGGGTTGGCGTAGTGATTCCAAGATAGCGCGTGGGTATTCGGGCATTTCATCGAGGAAGAGAATACCGAGGTGGGCAAGGCTAATTTCACCCGGATGCGGCACGCTACCGCCGCCAATAAGTGCGACACGACTTGAGGTGTGATGTGGCGTGCGAAAGGGTCGGGCAGTGACTATTGTGTCGCTCGTCTCACCGGCAAGGCTGTGAAGCTTTGTAACGGTAATCTGTTCTCCGATAGTGAGCCCCGGTATCAGATTGTTAATGACTCGCGCAAGCATCGTTTTACCTGATCCGGGCGGGCCCGTTAGGAGGATATTGTGTCGACCGGCGCTTGCAATCAGTAGGGCGCGTTTTGCCTGTTCTTGACCGAATATGTCGTCGATGACTGGCCGAGTGGGTGGTTCTTGCGATGTGTTAGTTACATCGGGCTGGCGGCTAGGAGAGAGAACACGCTCCTTCTTGAGGTGTAGATAGAGTTCTTTTAGAGATCGCACGCCAATAACCTCCACGCTGTCAATAAGACTGGCCTGTGCTGCGTTTGCTTCTGGTACGTATAGTGTTGTAATTCCAGCCCGATGAGCGGTCTCTGCGGCTGCGATAACACCTCGGACGGGCCGTAACTGGCCATTAAGGGAAAGTTCTCCGATAAATAGCGCGTCATTAACCTCCTGCTGCTGTAATTGGCCGCTAATAACCAGGATTGCAAGGGCGATAGGGAGGTCGAACTGCGTGCCGTCCTTGCGAAGCTCGGCTGGGGCTAGGTTGATCGTCATTTTCTTCGCCGGCATTTCGAGGAGAGAATTGGTGATGGCGCTACGTACCCGTTCTTTCGCTTCATCAATCGCCTTATTACCCATTCCAACGATCTGTAGACTAGGGAGGCCTCGACTTGCATCGCACTCTACCTCTATAATTTGCCCATCAAACCCTACTGTTGTTGTCGAAAGTATTTTACCTACCATATTTGTTAAGTTAAGCATGACTGGTATAAAATACAAAATTTTGCTATACTGATGTGTACGGATGGGGCTGACACAGCTTTCGACAAGAGGACATTAACAGATTATTTTGCAGGCCGACTATACACGATACGTATTATTTAATTGCAAACAAACTTGCATCAGCAAAAGCATTTGTAGCATCATTGATGCCACGCCAAAGTGCTTTTGCATTCGCAGCCTAATAGCCGCGATCATCACCTCACGACAGGTGACATACCGTGTCAGGTGGTGTCATACTTCATGTCACTTACGTGCCGCTTGAGCAGTAGCGAACAGCACGGACACCTTACTACGTAACAATCCTACTATTCTCGTTTATTCTCGAGGTAGGAGCGTTGTAAAATCCCAGAGTAAACTATGCCTGTAGACGAATGATCCGTTACCTTTTGGACCCGGGGGCAGTACCCGGCAGCTCCACCATATGAAGCGACCCGAGCCTAAAGCTCGGGTTTTTTCTTTGATGCCAGGCCTAATTTATTGACATAAAGAAGAAAAAATGTTAAAGTTTATATATCTTCAGAGGTAAACTTTGAAGTCCTTTGACAAGCGGAGGTACACGAGATAAGGAGTAGGTGTGAGATTAACTGCGCATCTTCTCCTTATCTTGTGTGCATAAGAAAACACACGCTCGCAGTGCGAGAGGCGTCGTCGCCGAAGATGGAGGGGAAAGAAACTTCTACTATGAACGCGAACGCACCAGTTCTGACTCCTCAGCGTGTCGAGGCCATCTTTGCTGATTGCCTTTTCCGAGAGGGCGAGGACACCAGTAATCATGTTGTCGCCGAGGGTATTGTCCGAAACGTTGGATTCCATCCCGGTCGCCTCGAAGAGCACCGTCAGGAGATCCACGACCTTCTTGCCGAGCTTCCTGATGATTTCAAGGTGAGCGGCAACGGAGGTATGAGCTTCCTGAATGCCTGTATGGATAGGCACGGTAACCAGTGGACTGGTATGCATCTCACGCAGGAGCAGCTATTCCAGCTTGGCATTGCTATCGACGAGGTGGCATGCCTTCTGCCGCGAGAGGCGTGGGCGCTATTGCCGGGCGGCATGCCGTACTACGTAGTGAAGCAGTAGTCGTCTGCATAAGACGTGCCAGACGTGGGCGTGATGTGTCGGTTCGATGCATCACGCCCACGATTTTTCTTAACCGCTTGTCATATTGCTTTCCATAGATGCCATAAACTATGCTGATGAGCCGTAAACGGCGAAAAAGCAAAGAAAAACAACCACCTGCGAGTAGTGGTTGTTTTCGTGTGGAGTGTTTTTGAGTTCTTGTTTATTTTTGGCCTCTGTATAATTTATTTATTCAGAAGCTACCTCTATAATATGACGAAATATGGCCCGTGTCAACGATTTTTTAGAAGAAAATTGAAGTAATTAATCTGGCTCTTATTACCGCCATATATGGTGGTAAACAGGTAATTTTGGTCGAGCTGTAACGCTAGAGCTAATAATACAGGCGGATAAATGTGGAAAACTTTTATCACAATGATCGCTACGGCATCGACAGGATTACCATGGGTGTAGCAGTAAAAATCATCCATGGGGCATTATAAGTTACGTTGGGCGTATTGTATTTGTATGGAACGGGCAGGGGATGGTCGGTGTCATTAGAACGGTGAACTAGCAGGAGCGTGGGCGTGCCGTAGTGTTGCTGCTGCGAGTAGTGACGCCAGGTAGCGACCTGGTATATTCGTAGAACATGGTCGATCCTATTACTTACGGTACCCATGCTACTGCCGCTTCTGGTGATGGTGAATACGCGAACTGGCCCGGGACACCCATGGTACATATGGAGTGCTAGGGGTAGGTATTGGCTGTCATTATCGTGTACTGAGCGTATGTATTGTTATGTAGGTACTAACGATGATGTACGGGCATATCGTGATTTAACGCTGTGGCAAGTACACACAAGGTGCATCTATGCACAGTGCATGTGAATAAAATTGAAAAAAATCATTGAGCTATCGAGACTGTTTTCATTTGGCTGTGAGAATCGTTTGTCGTAGCCAGTCAATACATAGATAATGACGAAGAGTTTGTTGATTATGGCTGAAATTTA
>JALRDG010000011.1 GCA_023257055.1 Candidatus Saccharimonadia bacterium
GTATAGGGGGATAGAAAAATGCATACATCGGAAACATGTGAACATCACGCAAATCACGACCATAACGAACATGACAAGCACAAAAACATGAGTCGCCATACTAGCGAACACGATCATCACAGCTATAATAGTCATGCCAACGCGAGCTTAAATGCAATGGCGGCTAGTGCCACGCTACACTGCTTAACGGGATGCGCAATCGGCGAAGTAACAGGCCTGGTTATCGGCACAGCCCTTGGGTGGACCACGCTACAAACAATCATTTTGGCGGTAACGCTAGCATTTGTTTTCGGCTTTGCCCTCTCGACACTTCCGCTACGCAAAGCGGGGTTAGGATTTTTTGCAGCACTCTCTATCGTGTTTGCGGCCGACACGCTTTCGATTGCGACAATGGAGATAGTTGATAATGCCGTTATGGCTATTATTCCTGGTGCTATGTCGGCAGGGATTGTAAGTCCGCTGTTTTGGATTAGCATGCCGATTGCCCTTGCGGCCGCCTATCTCGCCGCCTTCCCTGTTAATAAATACCTGCTATCAAAAGGTAAGGGCCATGCCTTAGTTATGAAATATCACGAAGGCCATAACCATTAGGGGAATTTATATGACAACTAACCATACTCACGGATATTACGAGAATAAAGACCAAGTGCTAAAGCGCTTAAAACGAGCAGAAGGACAAGTACGCGGAATTGCCCGCATGGTAGAAGAGGATCAATATTGCATTGACGTGCTTACGCAAGTAAACGCAGTGCGGGCAGCATTAGACAAAGTAGCTATCGAACTAATGCGCGACCACGCCAAGCACTGCATGACACACATCACTGATAAAATTGAACAAAAAGCTAAGGCCGATGAGCTTGCAAATGCAATCGGCAGAATGCTATCACGGTAGGAGGATATATGGATACAAAACCACTTTTATTTGGACTGATCGGCTTCTTTCTTGGAGGACTACTCGTTTCGTTTGCTGCAACTACTTTTGACAAACCCGTCACAGAACATTCGTCCAATACCTCTATGAGTCAAATGACAGAAACACTAGAAGATAAACGAGGCGACGAGTTCGATAAAGCATTCATTGCCGCGATGATTGAACATCACGAAGGAGCCATAGAAATGGCAAAACTTTCTGCCGATAACGCTAGCCGCGAAGAGGTTAAAGAACTGTCGAACGAAATTATTTCGGCACAGGAAGCTGAAATTACAGAGATGCAAAAATGGCAAACTGCATGGATGCACTCACCTGCCGAACATAACACGCATTAAGTTTAAAATTAATTTTATTATCAGTAATACCACAAAAGGATACATAATATTATGGCACTCTACAACATCACCACCAAGCAGGAATTCGAAGAAAAAGTACTGCACAGCAATAAGCTTGTGCTCGTTGATTTTTGGGCAGAATGGTGCCCGCCGTGCCGAGCAATGGCACCTACATTACATAGCATATCGGACGAACTTAATGAGACTGTAGATGTCGTTAAGATAGATATTCAAGCGTCGTATGAAAATCAGGAGTTAGCTGGCGATTACGGCGTGCAAAGCATCCCGAATATGCCCTTATTTCACGGCGGTAAGGAGATAGATCGCATTATCGGAATGGTTTCCAAGAGCCAGTTGACCGACATCCTTTCGAAGTCGACAAAATAGCCGCCGATTTCATTCTTTAATCAAGTAGAAAATACTTGCAATGATTGCATTTTTGCATTGACTGCATTATTATAAAAGCATGGATGACGTTTCTCACCGCGAAAAAAAGAAGACTGAAACACGCCATGCGATTTCTCATGCAGCAGAAAAGCTGTTCATAGAGAAAGGCTATGCCGCGACAACGCTACAGGACATAGCGAGCGAAGCAGGCGTCGCACAGCGTACGATATTTTCGTATTTTCCATCGAAGGAAGCCATCATTTTTGATTATCATCAGATTTTTCTGGAGGAGTTTATGCACTTCCTTGAAGAAAGTAATGATGATAATATCTTTGAAGCCATTCGCCGCTTCAGTGACACTCATAAGTCAGATAGCCACGCCTACACTCAATGCTCTCGAAATAGTAACGTCAAAAGGCTTACTAAGCAAAATGCTGTGTTGCAAGAATATTTTTCAGGCATGCTCGCAAAGCTCGAGGCGAGATTTACTGCTTTGATCGCAGAAAAGCATGGTTTCGGTAAAGATTCGATAGAGGCGCATTTAATTGCCTCCTCCCTTCGAACCGCTTTTCAGTATTCAATCGAACAGAATACAGGTGATGCAGAAAGCTCACAAACAGGCGTCGCGCTTCGCTTTATTGAAGGCGGTATAAAGAATGTTCATAGCACATCAGAAAAAAAGAAATAACAGGAGAGCGAATGTTCAGTCATATCAAGAAAAAATTAAAAACCGCCGACACCACTAAATCATCCGAAGAGCTCGATGGCGTTGAGCCAGCTATCTACAAACGGCGCTGGTGGACACTTGCAACGCTTTGTCTTGCGCTCCTTGGTGTAATGCTCGCCAACAGTAGTATGAATATGGCACTGCCCAGCATGGCAACCGACCTGTCTCTTACGCAGTTAGAAATGACTTGGATCGTCAATATTTATACATTGATATTCGCAAGCCTTCTCTTTACGGCCGGTGCCGTTGGTGACCGCTACGGCCGAAAACTTGCCATGCAAATCGGACTAGCCGTATTTGTTGGCGGCTCACTGTATGCCGGCTTTATTGCACAAAGTAGCGCAGAACTTATCATCGCACGAGCGGTCATGGGAATCGGTGGTGCGCTTGTCATGCCAACAACACTATCTGTAATTAATGTGACGTTCCCACGAAAAGAGCGTGCACGCGCCGTTGCTATTTGGAGTGGTGTCGCTGGTGTCGGCATGATGTTCGGTACGGTGGTAAGCGGCTTTCTGCTTGAGCACTTTTCGTGGCACTCACTTTTTTTCATGAGTGCAGCGATTGCCATCACAGGGTTGGCTGCAAACCACCTGCTTGTCCATGAGTCCCGCGACGAACATGAAACCCCAGTTGACTGGCTAGGTGGCGTACTCTCGGCAGTTGGATTGTTTGGTCTGGTGTACGGCGTGACAGAAGCGCCTGCCGAAGGACTGCACGATATTGCTGTGGCGACAAGCCTTAGTATCGGTGCCGTCTCACTTCTTCTGTTTGTCGTATGGGAGCTCAGAGCTAAACATCCAATGCTCGACATGAAGTTATTTAAGAGCCGTGGATTTTCAGTATCAAGTCTCGTCCTTACCTTAACGTTCTTAGCTATGTCTGGTGTATTCTTTTCACTTAGTCAATTACAGCAACTAATTTTGGGCATGTCCCCACTCAAAGCGTCTCTCAGCGTGATACCAATTATGCTTCCTATGCTCATCGTTTCGCCGTTTATTCCAAATGTCGTCAAGAAAATTGGTGCTCGATTTACCGTGAGTGCAGGCTTATTGATAATGACGGTCGCATTTGTCATTATGTCAACTTGGACAATTGATATGACCTACTGGGACCTGCTACTTACTATGGCAATTATGATGGTCGGTATATCTGCGGCAATGACTCCAGGGACGAACATTCTGATGTCTTCCGTGCCGCGAAACCGCTCAGGAATGGGTTCGGCGATGAACGACACAACACGAGAACTTGGCGGGGCTCTTGGCGTCGCAGTTCTCGGAGCTATATTAAGCTCCGTATACGAGAAAAACATTGTGGATACGGCAGAGAAGATTGTAGGCCCCGCCAAGGATGCCATCGAAACATCACTTGCTGCAGCACTACAGGTAGCGGATAAGGTAGGTCCTGCAGGAGATTCGATTGCCATCGCCGCAAAAGAGGCGTGGATGGGCGGATTGTCATCCGCAGCCCTGGTTGCCGCAAGTATTATCTTCGTCGCCTCTATTATCGCCCTCCTCTTCTTGCCAAAGCGGGCGGCAGCGCAAAGGTAAAACCTTACAGCCGCAACAGGTGCAAGCCTACGGGCATATACGAAGCTATCATAGTAGAATAATCTGTATGCAAACCAGTATATGGAAGGGTCAGTAGCTTATGCCGACATTTGATATACTTATCCCATGCAGAAGCAAAATACCTTTATCACAAAAAGCAGTCCTTCTTCCGTTGTTGCAATAATAGTGCACGCATTATGGATGACACTGCTCGTTTCAACAGACATCGAGACCAGTATGGGCCATACATTTACCTCCTTTATCCTCTTAATTACCTCTATATTTGTGGCTTGTACGTTACGACAGGATTTTAAAAACAATATAGATTTAACAAGGTTTCTTATTTTGGCACTAAAAACAGCATTAGTATATTACGTCAGTCTTCATATTATAATCGCCTTGTCATTACTACTGCAGCACTAGCCTTTTTTCATGACGAACAAAATACATACAAAAAGAGGCGCTTCGTGCACGCCTCTTTTTATATGTCGTGGATTAGTTTTTGTTCGATGCGACAGAGCTTACGCAATCACCCTGATTCTTATATACTGTTACGAAATCATTTCGCCAACCGTCGTTCTTACACTGCTCTTTGCTCGTAGCTTTAAACGGTTTCAGTTCGAAATTATAGACAGTTCCATTAAAATTGAATGCATCAACAGCGGCATACAATCCGGCGTTACCCGATCCTTGATTAATAATATATGAGCTGATGGTAGCGTCTGGATTTGCTGCCTTGATCGCATTAAGCGTCACGTAGGTCGACTGCGTAGCTGCACCTGGAATGCTTCGTGTTGACCACCAAATAGCATCGCCGGCAGCATCCCAACTTTGCCACGCATCTTCATTGATGGCAGCCGCACCACCCTCTTGATAGACGGGCTCGAATACTAATGTCGAGAACCCGCCAGCTTGGTCAGGGCCATTATAGTCGATGACCAAATTAATCGCTGGAAGTTGACTCTCTGGCACAGAGGTGGATGTTGATGAACGATATGTACTATACGACAGTTCATTGAGGTCCGCCAATTTAACTGGTGTCGCTAATGGGTGTGCCAACTGTGACTTAGCTGCTCCAGTAAGCGTGCCGATTTCGAGTGAGCTAGTCCCAAATCCTTCTGGCGCTCCGTATGTATCAGTAATTTCAAGTGTTCCACCTGGACGATTGTCCGCATACAATGGATCTTTCGTCCACCCCTGGCTTTCCGTTGTATTAACGGTTACCGTTGACGCTGCAAATACCGTGACAGGTACAAAAACAGCAAGCAGCGCGCTTGCCAGACCAACTAATTTATATTGTCTATGCATATGCATTACCTCCCTTTTATTGTCTATCTATAATGCGCCGAGTGGCATTATTTATCAAGTAACAATTGCACTTGACATTAACACCCCAAAAGAATTTCACTAAAATTGCGCATTGTCGCCCCTTTACTGTGGCAGCTTTTATTTGTGTATCAATATATATTTATTGTAAAACGATAAATATAGTGCTACACTACAGGTAAATAGGTACACATAGAAAGGATGTATATGAAAAAAATATCGACAATGTTCCTACGGAGTGTCATCTACCTTATAAGTGCAGGAGTTCTGGCGCTCTGTGTTTTCGTCTTACCGCGCCTTATCGCAGCGGAACTGCGCGGCGACTTTGATTACGGACCAATCTTCGTTGGCATGTACCTACCGGCAATACCATTCTTTATTGGCATATACCACGCACTAAAGCTACTGCACAGCATAGACACAAACAACGCGTTCACTGATCTGTCGGTCACGTCATTGAAGTATATAAAGTACTGCGGCTTTGTAATCAGTGGCCTGTACGCAATCGGCTTGTCCTATATATTCTTAGTAGCCGAAAGGGACGATGCTCCGGGCGTCGTACTTATTGGTTTGATTCTCACATTCGCACCGCTAACTATTGCTATCTTTGCAGCTGTTTTGCAAAAGTTCTTCCAAGACGCCATACGCATTAAAACAGAAAACGACCTGACGGTATAAAGGATTATATGGCTATAATAATCAATATCGACATTATGCTCGCAAAACGTAAAATGAGCGTCACCGAATTGGCCGAAAAGGTCGGCATTACGATGGCTAATCTTTCAATACTCAAAAACGGCAAGGCGAAGGCTATTCGGCTCACGACACTTGAAGCAATTTGCCAGGCGCTCGATTGCCAACCTGGCGACATACTAGAGTATAAAAACGAGGAGAATTCTCTATGAAATACGGTATAGCCTTCTTTTCAAAGGGCATCATATACTTCATGGCAATTGCTACACTTGCGATATGTGCGATACTTTTGCCCGAGCTAGCTCGAGAAGCATCGGTAGAAAACCCAAACATGACCTCACTAAAGTACCCCTTTCTTTTTGGCGCTTATTTGGCGGCCGTACCAATTCTCGTGGCACTATATAAGGCACGTAAGCTTATCGATTTTCTCAATACCGACAAGGCGTTTTCCGCGCACTCCGTCAGGATCCTTCGCCATATAAAAATCTGCGCTGCTGTGTTCGGTATTTTGATCATCGCGAACTGTATCGCGGGCATTATGGTACTGCGCTCTATTAATCCACAGGAAGACGTGACACACATTATAACTCTTGGGTGTATTTTTACACTCGCAACGACTATTGTCGCTACGTTTATTGCCGTTTTGCAGAAACTTTTAAAGGAAGCAATTGCCATAAAGACCGACAACGATCTTATCGTCTGATAGATTCCATACCAGGTGACTTATCTAACAGCCCTCTCGTGCAGACAAAAATATAATTGATATACATGGAATGGACAGGAGGATATATGGATAATGATGAGCCAACTACTGACAGCGTTGCTACACTGCTGGGATGTTATAAAAGCTGTATGGAGACGGTGACACACTGCCTTGACATGGGCGGTAAGCATGCAAATGCAGAGCACATCAACTTACTACTCGACTGTGCGAAAATTTGTAGTTTGGCGGCTGACTTTTCAGCGCGCGACTCACAAAACCAAGCAGAGCTGCATGCACTATGTGCAGATATTTGCCAGCAATGCGCCGATGATTGCGAAAAGCTTGCCGGCGCCGACACACAAATGGAAGAATGCGCCCAAGTGTGCCGTGAATGCGCCGAAATGTGTGAAGCAATGGCCTAAAACTTACCCAAAGAAATATCCTCATCAAACGATGAGGATATTTCTTTGGTGGCTCCTCCCAGATTCGAACTGGGGACACAAGGCTCTTCAGGCCTCTGCTCTACCAACTGAGCTAAAGAGCCGTCAGTTGTACTTGTTCCATTTTACTGGTAAAGCCCGCTTTTTGCAACCTTTAGGAGCTCTTGCGAGGCTTTTCCTCTTCGGCGGCAATAATATTCGTACCACCACGAATTGCATCGATAAGCTCTACTGGGAACAGCACCATCGTCTTCTGGCTCTGTTCGGTACTGATACGCTCCAAGGTTGCTAGCGTACGGAGATTTAACGCACCAGGCGTCTTGGCAAAGATAGAAGCCGCGTCAGCGAGATTTTGTGCCGCTACCTTTTCACCATCCGCATTAATAATTGTTGCGCGACGATCACGCTCTGCCTCAGCCTGCTTTGCCATGGCTCGTTTGAGCTCGTGCGGTAATTCAATATTCTGAATACGCACCTCTTCAATATCTACACCCCATTTATCCGTTTGCGAATCGACAATCTTTTTGATCTGCACGTTCATTTCTTCGCGTTTCGATAGCAGGTCGTCGAGCGACACGCTACCCGTCACGTCGCGCAATGCCGCCTGTGCAAATTGGCTAGTAGCCAGCGTATAGTCGGTTGTTTCAAGTACTGCCTTCTCGGCATTAACGACCCGAATATACACCACTGCGTCAACGGCCGCCGTAACGTTATCCAGCGTAATAATCTCCTGCTTTGGTACGTCAATTGGCGTACTACGAATATCGACTCGCATCATCTGCTGAAAAATCGGAATAACAATCCGTAGTCCAGGCTGACGTATGCCCGTAAATCGTCCAAGTGTCAGCACAACGCCTCGCTGATATTGATTGACGACTCGCACCCCACTCAACATAAACCCCAAGATAACTAGCGTAAAAAACAGAATGATAAGCATTTCCATTGTTGTATCGCCTCCTGCATCTAGTATACCATTTTGGAGTGGATACTACGTACACCTGCCGAATGGATATATAATAGATACATGAGTCGAATACCCCTTGCCGAACAGATGCGCCCCGAGACACTCGACGAAGTGATCGGCCAGACACATCTTTTGAGCGATGGCGAAATTTTACGCA
>JALRDG010000062.1 GCA_023257055.1 Candidatus Saccharimonadia bacterium
TGCCGTTGTTGATCCAGTAGGCACAGAACACGTGGTAGGTGATCAGCACCGTGCGTCCGTTTTCGTCGGGATCGCACACAAGAGTGATCCGCGGCATGAACTGCAGTGCCGTCAGCACGCGCAGCAGGTAGTGGTGCAGGCGGCCGGGAGCCTTGTAAAACGTTGCGGTCTGCATTACGCTCTCCTCGAGCTTGGATATGGATAGGTACCTTATATATTATACTACAAAATGTAAAGTAAGTCAATAGCACTTAAGCAGAGGCTAGATGTTTTAGGGTGATAGTAGTATTATTATCGTTACTCATATTGACATTTTATCCTACTTATGCTAAAGTATTACATAACCTACTTCTACCCAATAGAAAGGCAAGAACAAATGACAAACCATACACGTTCAAACCCAGAAAATACACAGACAACTAACGAAAAACGCTATTACTTCGCCAATCGTCCTATTGAAGCAGCCGGTACAAATCATGAAGAGATTCAGTACGACATCGATAAAGCTATCGCTGAAGGCTACCCTATTCCAAAAGACCCTTCCGCTGTGGTAGAACAAACGATGGACACTTTTGAACTAACAAAATACCCATCAGCAATTCCGGAAATCAATAGCTATATTAGCGCTCGGATTCGTCATTCAGACGACGGATTTCCAGGCTTCAACTATGGTACGTTCGTAGCAACACCGCAACAGGTTGCGTTTGCAAAATTCCGCTATGGACCAAAAAATACAGAGAAGCAGTATGTTAATGGGGAGCTTGTTGATATACGCGTAGGTGGCCTACAGCGCGAAAACACAGTTCTTGAATCACTTCGTGTACATGGATATGAAGCCCCTGCTGTCCTTGGGTATTCACCTGCCTTTCCGGAAAATGCCGAACCACACGAAGCAGACACACTAGAGACGCTTTATATCGAGGCTATCCCACCCGAAGAAGGTACGACATTGCCACCAGAACAATGGACACCGAGCTTAGCAAAAATTGCCGCCCGCAAGATAAAGACATTTGCTCGTCCTGCTGAGGAAATCGAGGCATTCAAAGACGAATCAATTCAGCTACCTATCGAGGTTCTGATTGAGCGAGCCCGCATATCTGAAGAAGACGCTTATCACGACACTCTCGCCGACACGCTTACTAGCTATCAATACCTGGATCAGCCAATTGTTGTACATGGTGACTCATGGCTTAATAATATTATTGTCAAGCACGACGAAAGTGACGCTATGTTTATCGACTGGGAACTTGCAGGTGCCGGCTATAAAGGCCAAGATGCTGGCCGTACGCTCTGGGGATTAACACTTGATAGTAACTGGGGATTTTCTGAAGTTAATGAATCCGCACAGGCTTTTATTGAAGAGTGGACAAATACCGAGCACGGCGAGGAAGAAAAAATAAACTTACAGTTCGGTATTCTTCTTGAATCCCTCCGCTGGATCGCGGACCGCTCCGACAAACTCGTAAACATGCCAGCCGATGAAGAAGCGACTTTGCATCTTGTGCAGCAAATTGACGACATAAAACAGCATACGCTTAAAATTATTAGCAATTTGCAATAAAAAAGCCAGTTGTTGACTACCTAGGCAAAGGTAGCGGTGATACTGGCCAGATCACCCACAGTTGCTTGAGATGTGAGCTCACTACGTAGTTACCGCTTGAGGGTGAAAATGTTGTATGCTCGCAGCCCAAATGACTTTTCGGGCCAGCGGCGCTTCGAATCGATGAACAGCATCCAGCCGAACAGGGACATCAGCAGTACATGCGTCGACAGAACAGATACCATCTGCCCCGTTTGCGCGTCGACCACAAGCCCGACGACGAACGACACGACGATAATCGCCACCATCGGCAGCACGAATGCTTTCACGAATCGCCGCCGATTCACACTCATTGATCGCCACAGCTTCACGATATACCTCAATTCCTAAAGAACAGCACGGCACGAGCCGTCACTAAACACGGGTACGCGGATAGCAGAAATTATTGTACCATTATTTCTTCAATTGTCCACAAAAGAAAAAAGCCAGTTGTTTACTACCCGTGCAGGTAGCGGTGATACTGGCCAGATCACCCATAGTTTAAAGGATATGAGCCTATTATTTGTACCCCGCGAAAATTACATTACGCGGCGTAACCAAGCTGCTCTGCCCGACGACGCTTCAGGATTTTTCCATGCTCCAGGTCGATAGGCATATGCAGGTGCGGGATATGATCGGCCGTCGGGAAATTCCGTGCAGCTGATGCCACCTTTTGGTCAAGGACCGTCTGCCACGCTGCCACACCAAGTGACGTCTTCGACTGCTGCGACAGCTGCCGAAGCACGGCCGACACCGTCCATGATTGCGTTGTTTGCCCGAGCTCTGCCGGATATGCAACGCGTCGATACTGCGGCGATAGCGTTGTGATCATTTCCGGATGGAACAATGGCCGCCCACTGACGTCATCGACGTACATCAGTTCGGTTGCATGCCCAAGCCGATTGAGCCCGCCAATCAATCGACGAACACCGAGATCGTACGCCAGCTGAGGCATCCCCCAGTAACGCAGACCATTGGTAATCGTGTTGGTCGTCACCGGCCAGACAGCCCGCACCCCCTGGTACGCCCAGTAGTCGCCCTCAAGCAGGCGATGAGCGCGCGAGGTCATACGAACACCAACCGGCGTCATGAACTCCTGGCTATATAGCCGCTCCACAAGTGCCCGGACGTACTCCGGCCCATCAGGAAGTCCGACAAAGAACGGACCGTCAAGCAACTCGAAAGCCGCACTGCTCCGCATCGCAACCGGACCGGACGAATCATGCGCTGCCGCAAAAAACGCCTCGTCAGTTATCCACAGCTTTTCCACAGTTCGTCGACGAAGCTCTTCGGCCACGCCTCGCCACCTTGCAGCGTCGAGGTCGTCCATAAAGAGCGTGTCCGCTGCAACGTGCAGCGCCTCGTACACCAGCGCCTGGTTTTCAATGTAAGCAACCAGCGAATAATTAACCGGTTTGCCGTCGGCGTGGTAATACGCATCAAATCCGTCACGCATCACCCCAGATGGACTGGTTTGCAATGGGTTGGTATTAGGAACGGCATATAGCCCATGGCCAGCCGTTTCGCCAGTCTTGATACCATCCAACAAAAACTCAACACAACGATGTGCCGCCTGAGCAACTGTTCGATTGCTACCTGTTAACTGGTGCTTGAAAACATCCGACAAGACATGCCGGCCATACAGCTGGCAATATTCGGCCAATGCAATCAAGTACAACGGAGCTGCATCCGAACTGTTGTACGTTACGTAATACCTGCCGTACTCCGGATGAACATTCAGTTGTATGCCCCATTTTTTGGTTGTCGTTTCCGCACGCTCGATATGCTCGTGCGACACGCCGATTCCACCAATAAATTGCCGGAACACTTCGTGCGGCATGGCGTTGGGAAGCTCATTTGTCGTTTCGTTACACTCCGTGCCTTGCCACTGCGCCACAGCCGAAAACATGTTACGGCAAAATGATGCAAGCCCAGGGAGATGCATGACATCTCGAACGACATGCTTCGTGTCTCGAACAAATAGCTTTCCGCCAAAACGGCCCGTATTGTCACTTGCTGAAAGTCCATTCGGACCCCTGCAAGCATGGAGCTGCTCTAGCATTGTTTCGCGTGTGCAAAAAATCTTTCTCGCTTCGCGTGACATGTACTTTCACTTCCTATCAAAATAGAGGAGAGAACATACATATTATACCATAAAATAAGCGACACTTCTCGCATGGAGAAGTGTCAAAGAAAAGTGGATGAGTGGGTATTACATTGCTGCCGCGTGATGACCAGTCGATTCAGAAGCAGGATTGGTCATTACCGCGTAGCCAATGATCAAAATACCGACAAGCAGGTGTGGAACCCAGGCGTTAGCTGGTGCGTCAGCAAAGCCAAACAGCCATGGTGACAAGGCCAAAATAGCTCCCGTCAGGTAATCGACGAAGAGGTGCGCACGCATCGGCACGACCTTCAGCAAGCTAAGTGGGCTTGTGGTAATTAACTCATTGACGATAACAAGCGCACCAATTACCCATGCCGTCGTAGCAGCAATCGCGTTGTCACTAAATCCAAATAACCAGGGAGCGAGTAGCAACGCAGCACCAACGATCAGGCCGATCATAGTATGTGTACGTGATGAAATCATTTTCATATTCTTTCCTCATTTACGTTATGTCTCCACTATATGCCAAAAGCGTACTGCTCGATGTAAGAATGATTACAAATACCTAAATACAGCAGTGGCGGTATGCTACAATGCGGTATATATCTCATCAAACAAATAAAGGATACAGTCCGATGGCAGACAAAAAGCGACCGAAAAAATCCACCCAGAAACAATTAAATCATCGCCACATGATCCATGGCATGATAGTTCTTGCCGTAATCATGGCCGGTATGATCGGCTTTGTCGTAAGCACACTGAGCCACGCCGCAAGCCCAACGGTAACTGGGCAAATAAAAGGCATTGGAGACAAATGCCTCGATAACCGCCATGCTAAATCAGCCAATCGAAACAAAATACAAATGTTCGACTGCAATAACACTATTGCTCAACACTGGTCTATTTTCAGCGATGGCAGTCTACGCGTACAAGGCAAATGCTTGCATGTGCGCGGAGGGTCAACAAAGCCAAGAGCAATCGTACAGCTATATAAATGTAAAAACAGCCAAGCGCAAAAATGGACAATTAAGACCGATGGCACCATTCGAAACAGCTCATCAGGCATGTGCCTTGATGTACGTTGGGGTAATACTCAGAACAACGCTGTCGTGTGGACATACGCATGCAACGGAACATCTGCTCAAAAATGGATAACCCCACAGATAGCCGCAACACCAGTTGCACCACAGCCACCCACGACACCCCAACCGAGCCCGGCTCCAGTCACCTCCCGATGGCAACCTCGCGTCGGTGAAACATGGCAGTATCAACTTACCGGTACAGTCGATCTGACAAAAACCGCCCAGGTATACAATATTGATGGCTTCGATACTCCCGCCAGTAAAGTAGCCGAGATCCACCGTAAAGGTGCACGCGCCATCTGTTACGTAAATGGTGGCGCCTGGGAAGATTGGCGATCCGACGCAAATAAGTTCCCTGTAAATGTAAAAGGTAAAAATCTCGATGGCTGGCCAGGAGAAAAGTGGCTTGATACGCGCAATATCACTGCGCTTGCTCCAATTATGAATGCCCGCTTAGACCTGTGTGTACAAAAAGGTTTTGATGCAGTTGAATTTGATAACGTCGATGGCCATATTCAGGACAGCGGCTTTGCTATAAATTACAGTCACCAACTTGCCTACAATAAGTGGCTTGCAAAAGCTGCTCACAGTAAAGGGCTTGCCGTTGGGCTAAAAAACAATCTCGATCAAGTGCGAGACCTAGTGACACACTATGATTTCGCCGTGAATGAAGAATGCTATCAGTACGACGAATGTAACATGCTTACGCCGTTCATCAATGCAGGTAAGCCAGTATTCCATGTAGAATACCAGCCGTCTACGGCACAATTCTGCCCCACAACTAAACGACTTGGATTTTCATCGATCCGTAAGAGCCTTGATCTCCCCGCCACTCTTACTCGCTGTTAAACACCCCGACTGCAATTTTACAGTTGTGCAATAAATGCTCGTCCAATAGCCTGCTGTCCTTCTACGGTTGGGTGTAGCGGCGAGAACGATGCCAAGCTTTGAACCCATGGATCATCAGAACAAAGCTCGTGCCCCGAAAAGTCTATCGGTACATATTCTGCAAACGTAAACTTCGCGGCCGTTTCTTGTATTGCACGATTTAATTCGACATGCTGGGTATGTAACCAGGCCACCTCGCCGGCAGTAAACCGCTCGCCAGAAACACAATTTACCTCTTGAGAAAATGGTGCATAATAGCCACTCACCATCACCCGTGGCGTAGCGCCTTCGCTTCGCGACCGAATTTGATGCAGCGCATATGCAAGCTCCAAACGAATATCAGTACGCAGTACTTTCATCGCGTAATCGTCTACGGTCGACCCGCATTCGGTAATATAGCAGGCCTGAATCGTTTCAGCCCAACGAGCATCATTAGCGCCCGCTGTCAGCGTGATAAGATCTGGGGTGCCCGTAAAGAATGCTCGATCAAGCTGAGGGAATAACTGCGTATCTTTACGGACCTGCGAGTCATATATACCCTCATCGATCTTTGCCCCTGTGCAAGCATAATGTTCGACATTGGTTCTTAGCGCTTCCGCTACGACGTACGGATAAGAACGGCTAGAGCGCCCGCACAAGCCATCGTTATCATTATTGGCGGTCGCCAGACCTGCCCCGGCAGCTACCGAATCACCAAGTGCAACGTAGCGCTGCGGCGGAGGCGACGAAACAGTTCCGTTTGCCGGCCCACCCGCAAATACGACAGCAGGCACGAAAATACCAACCGCCAGTGCGCCAACTATAAGAAACCGCAAGGAAGCAAACCGACGAATACTATTCGCGATCCTTGTCATTCTCATCAAGATCCTCCACATGCTCGCGCATATCTTCTTGATCATAGTCATTATTATTAGCCGCCGGAGCATCACCTTCTAGGCGGTCAAGTTCCTCTTTGAACTTTTCTGGCGGCACACCGAATCCTTCAGTCGGATCGTCAGTCTCCTCATCGATTATCGGATCGGTCTGATCCGCGCCGGTATCAAAATCGTCCTGGTAGCCATGTTTCGGGGTGAAATCTTGTACGTCATCATTCATGTATATCTCCTTTTCTTCTTTCTTACGGATGGAACACTATTTTAAATGCACCGTCATCCTTCTTCTGAAACAACTCATACGCCCTCGGCGCATCCGCCAGCGGCATACGGTGCGTCGCGAAATCATCGACACCGAGTGGATCATCATCTGTTAACAGCGGCAGGATAGTGTCTGTCCATCGACGGACGTTCGCCTGCCCCATCTTTACGGTAATTTGCTTGTCGAACAATGTATCCATCGGAATCGGATCGGCTACACCAGCATACAACCCGACGATCGACAGCGTGCCACCACGACGAACTGTCTCGATCGCAGCTAAAAGCGCTGTTAGCCGGTCGACGCCAGCCGTCTGAAACACCTTCTCCGCCAAGGCATCTGGCAGCACTCCGGCGGCGTGCTGTATTAACTTCGTACCGCCAGCGCCATGCGCCTCCATGCCGACTGCGTCAATTGCAGCATCGGCGCCACGGCCATTCGTCAAACTATGGACTACTTCCAATAAGTCATCCTCGTGCTTAGTGAGATCGATCGTATGTACGCCACGTGCTTTCGAGCGTGCCAATCGTTCCGGCACAACGTCGACGCCTATCACCGTCTCTGCACCGCGATGCCGTGCGATCCGTGCAGCCATCTCGCCAATTGGACCCAAGCCGAAGATGATTACACTACCACCAGCTGGAATGTGTGCATATTCGACCGCCTGCCATGCTGTCGGCAACACATCAGACAGATATAAGAAACGGTCATCCGCCGGTCCCTCGGGAACTTTTACGGCACCGTAGTCAGCATGAGGAACGCGCAAATATTCTGCCTGTCCACCTGGGACTTCACCATACAACTTGGTATATCCAAACATCATAGCGCCACGATTTTGACTCTTCACCTGGGTCGTTTCACACTGGGATTGCATACCAATATCGCAAGTAAAACAACTGCCGCAGGCAATGTTAAATGGAATAACCACCCGATCGCCCACCTGTAAATTTTTTACGTCGCTACCAACCGCCTGCACGATTCCCATTGGCTCGTGCCCGAGCACGTTACCTTGGTTCATAAACGGGGTCATCACTTCATACAAATGGAGATCGGAACCGCACAGCCCAGACGATGTCACTTTAATAATCGCATCGGTCGGTTGTTCGATAACCGGATCAGGAACATCGGTTACTTCTACCGATCGCTTTGCTTGCCATGTCACTGCTTTCATATAGAACCTCCTGTAATGCAACTACGTCCTATTGTAAAAACACATGAACATGAAAGATGTAAGCAAATTCACAAAAAGACCGCCCGTACGGGCGGTTACCTACGAGGTTAATGCAAGCTTGCGATCAACAAGTGCCCGATGCTCCGTTTCGTTCTGTCTTATTTGCGCATCAATACTTTGAATCTCTGCTTCTATCTGCTGCTTCTGCGCTTCTAGCGACTGCCGCTCACTTTCGAGTGCGTCAATTTTTGATTGCACATGACGAGCTGCTGCAAATTCTACGCCAGCCCGGGCTTCGTTATCTCCGAGGTTTGACTGGGCGTCACGTTCATGACGATCTTTTTCGCCACCGAGTGAGGAAAGTTCCGACTCAACTCGCGAAAGCTGATTTTGTACCATCGGTAAACTCAATTGCATACGTAATATATCTCCTTATACTACAAGCGTATCGCAAGTATACGTACGGGTCAGAGAGATATTTCACTGAGTTCGTCTATTCGTTCGAACCGTGTACTAAGGAATGACTGTAACTCGTTAGTTGTTCGTGGGCGTTCCCATGTTGCGGTTTGTATACGTGCAAGAAATTCTGCCAACTCTTTTTCGGCGTTGATGAAATGCATTTTTTGCGTCCTTTTTATTTTTATTGTGTTATAAATGTATATTAGCATAAAAAATATAAAAAAGCAATAGCTTTTTGTTGTTTTGCTTATGATAAAATATTGAACATGGGCATCACCGAATATCTCAATGACGAGCGCATTAAAACCGACCGTGAAGGTTTTCGCGCACTTGCCATAGAAGCGTTACGCCGTTTCTCGCCAGATGATCGCGAAATGGCCGCTAGCCTTGAGACTGAACACGTAAAAACAAGTGACGTCTTAAAGGTCTGGGCAGAACAAATCGCACCAGTTTTTTCAGACCTTAACGAGAGACAATCAGATACACGCTTTAAAAAATCTCTTATGCGTACAATCGGATTCTCTGAACACGAAGCCGAAACTGCCATTGCAAGCATGGTCGAACAACGCCGTCAGTCACTCATTGATGAAGTACTTGGCAACCTGTATCACGGTGATCTGCACGATGTCACCTACCAGCAGGCCTATGCGGAAACATTTTTCCAGCAATCAGAAGCATCGATTGATAGCTTTATGCACCGCTACGGCGATTTTATTTCGGCAATCGATATCGCTGAAAAGCACCATATTGTTCTACTGGACGCACATAGTAGCTGGCTAGAGCGCCAGCGGGCAGCACTTGCCATCCACAAGGAACGTCAGCGCATCACCAGCGATGAAGATACTCGCCTAGAAGAGATCGAAGCCGAATTACAACACCTTACTCGTGGTACCGACCGCCTGCTTGGGCAAATTGTTGAGAAGCAGTGGGATTTTGCCACCATTCTAGAGCTACAATCCAAATACGCCACCAAAATCCAGTCACAAAAAAGTGCCGATAAGCGCAAGCCGTCGGTCCGTTACAGACTGTTCGAGCAAGTTACGGCGGATTTTCGTAGCGACGAGGCAAATCGTCTTACTCGAGGTAAAACGCACAGCGACGTACAGCAATACCGACAAGTATACGAAGAAATATCGAGTTTGTTGCTTGAAGTATTTGAACTTAAGGCAGTCGAACGCACCAGACTTCTTAAGCATATCGAAGCATACAGTCGCCTCGTCCGCGAGCGAAGTCTTATCCTATCCGTCCAACGTGACCGCGAGCAGTTCTTGGCAGTACATGGATAATATTGCTTAAGCAGCGCTAGTCGCTTTACCTTACCATAATACTTATGGTATAACTGTAAACACAGGAAG
>JALRDG010000129.1 GCA_023257055.1 Candidatus Saccharimonadia bacterium
AATCCTCAGAAAGCATTGAGAGGTAAATCCAATCAGGCTCTGTCTCCGGCTCCTGCCATTCATATTTGTAGTCTTCGTACTTAATTAAAATTGTACGATCAGCACCGTAGCGCAACGCGTAGTGATAGTTTGATTTAAAGCCTTTTTGCACCGATACGGTTTTCGTATCGACGCTCTGACTGGCAAGGTATGCAAGCGAGTCTTTTCCTGGCTGGTCATCACCAATAAAAGCCATCAATCCCGCCCGGAGGCCGAGCCGCGTAAATGCAACGGCCGCGTTGGCCGAATTTCCGACCGCCTGAACGATATCAACCTGCTCATATGGCGGTTTGTTGCCAAACTCCATACTAAGGTAGCGCTTACCATCTTCGCCAACGGTTACCTGCGCTTTGTCTTCGCGAAGTTTAATAAAAGCGTCCGTTACAATATCGCCAATAGCGAGGATAAACGGTGCGTTTTCAGATTGACGGTTGTTATAGAGCATATTATATTGTTCATCCTTTTCATGTATCAAACCGACCGAAGCGGCAATCCGTTTGGTCGTTTCATTATCGGTGCGTTCATCAGCAACATACCGCTCGATCAGCTCGCCACGCAGGGCTCGCCGAGCATGGTCAAGTGAACGTTGCTCAAAAGCAAATTCATGATGGGCGCTTTCAATAGCATCCATCAATGCGAAAGATATGACCTGACCATCAATCTCGAGTAGTACGTAATCCGTCTGCTCAAGCAGACGATCAGCGAAGCCATTTCGAACTGCTGCAGTCAGCGCAGCATACAATTCCTCGGGTCGCGTATCAGCTGGATCAAGCCGAAGCGCACGCATAACCTGATGCGCCATTTGCGTAATCTCGGCCAGCAGCCGTACATCAATAGCCTTTGCGCCGGCAGCTTTTTCAAGCTTATCGAGCCCATGTCGAAACACTGGGTCGGTATTTCCTAACAGTCGCTGCAACTTATTGGACACGCAGCAGCTCCTTTTCATGTAGCGGCATTTCGTGCAGATGGGCACCCTTTTGTAAAATTCCGGCCTTCGCACCAATTTTCGTGACAACAGACGTCGAGTTAGCGCTACCAAATAGAATGGAATCCTTTAATGATCTCCCCTGAGCCCACTGGCTTAAAAAGCCGGACCCAAACGCATCACCAGCACCCGTTCGGTCTTTGACGGGCACATCTTCGTACATGCCAGCTCGTACGATCGTTTTACCATCAGATGCTACGACACCATTCGGTCCATCGCTCACAATCACGACAGGCACATGATGCAGGCCATGTCGAACAAGCTCTTCGATATCTTCGCCCTCAACAATACGAGCCATTTCTTCCCTATTAACAGAAAGTACGTCGACATCTTCGAGTAATGCCTTCAGTTTTTGGGGTTTCGCAAGCTCGCCCTTGCCTGGATTAAAGAACACCTTTATGCCACGACGTTTCGCCTGCGCAAAAATTTTATCAAGCGCATCCATACTCCCCGCCATACTTGAGACATACAGCCAATCAGCGTCAGTCTGCGATAAATCAAAATTCTTTGCATCGTAGTGGGTCGACGCGCCGCGATAGGTCAAAATAGTACGTTCACCATTCGGTGCAAGCAGCAGTACTGAGTAGCCAGTATTATATTTTTCAGTGTAACTGACATAGCGCGTATCAACGCCTTCACGATCGAGATCATCAAGTACGGCCTGGCCAGCTGGGTCATGACCGATCGTTCCCATGAATATCGCAGAGAGACCCTGACGAGCAAATGTTACCGATGCGTTCGTTGCGCCGCCGCCAGTACTAAAATCGATGTTATTCACGTCCGCCTTCGCGCCAAGTTCAAGTCGCATGAACAATTCATGAGCCGCTTTGTCAGTAACAGGCTTAAACTCATCACTATGACTAAGGAAAACATCTTGCACTGCCGCACCGATAGATACAATTCGAACCGCCATGAACTAGATAACCGCCCGATCTGCGCTACCAAATGCTGCGATCTTTTCTTCGACAACCTTCTGCACTGCCTCGTACACTTCTGGCATCAGCTTGACGACAGCATATTCATTTGGATGCTCAGCAAGCACTTTTTCGAGTGTTTTTCGGAAAACAAAGCGCATGTCACTATTGATATTGATTTTTGTTACGCCAATTTTTGCAGCGTCTTCAAAGAAGTGAAGTGGCGTACCGCTACCGCCGTGCAGACTGATACCGCATGGAATTGCATCACGGATACGCTGCAGAAGTTCAAGGTCCAGCTCTTTTGGTACGGGATATTTACCATGAAGATTGCCGATTGCTGCAGCAAAGGTATCGATACCCGTTGCCGCTACAAATCCCGCTGCACCTTCTGGCGTACTAAAGGTTTTCTTGATCTCTTCATAGTCGATCGCTTCATCGTGAACGTTCGAAGAACCTCCAAAGTAATGCGGCTCACTCTCGACAAGGGCGCCGGTAAATTTCGCATATTCAACAACTTCGCGCGTTTTCTCAATAATCTCTTCTTCTGTTGCATCATGGTTTGCTTGCGAAATATCGATATGGATAAATTCGTACCCGGCGTCAATCGCACGCTTGCATGCCTCTACTGACGGACTGTGGTCGAGATTAAGATACATCTCAATGCCATATTCCTCTTTGTAGTTATCTACCATGTCACGAACGTTCTCAAGACCCATCGCCTCTACTTCGCCTTGGCTCACCTCTACAAGAACTGGTGAGTTCAGCTTTTGAGCAGCCTTTGCAATTGCAATCAATGTCTCTTGATTGTCAATGTTAAAGGCACCTACGGCAAAGTGCTGTGCTCGGGCGCGCTGATATAAATGACGCGCTCGTGTCGTATTATCTCGTATCTGTTTTATGGTAAGTCCCATGGAATACTGCTCCCTACTTTACGCGGTATTGGTTATGGTTATAGTATACCACCAAATGTTGTAATGTAATACCGAGCAATACATTGACTTTTTACCATAAATATGCTAATATTTCTTCACAGTCATTGCCGCCCTCAACAAGAAAGAGTGTCATGCCTGAGAACAACGCCGTTACAGAAATCGTCGTGAACGTCAACCAGACCATCCGCGTAAGCCTGACACCGTATGGCCTGGACTGCTTGATCAACAACATCATGGTCAAGTGCGACAAAAACCACGCCTTCGCCGCGGAATGCGCCGAAGAGTACCGTCTGCCGAGCGGAGAATACGAGTTCACGCTCTGGGACTACATGAATCTCCTCGGCGAGGACTATTACCACGGCGGCGAACCGATTACCGTCCGAAGCGAAATCATTCTGACCGCCCCCCAGCCCGCCCTGTGAAGTCGAGCCCGCTCCTTCTACAGGAGCGGGCTCGACTATTTTATAGCACCGTTACCATTGATGGTATTTCGGCATTGATTCGATGAATTGCTTTGCGCGTTGTGCGATTTTTTCACCGGTAAGTCCAAAGTGGTCGAGCAACTCTGCCGGCGCACCGCTCTCGCCAAAACGGTCATCCATGCCAATACGAAGCAGAGGCGTCGGCAAAATGTCGCCAAGAGCTTCCGCTACCGCTCCCCCAAGTCCGCCGGCCGCTTGTGCCTCTTCGGCGGTTAGCACCCGGCCGTTTTTGCGAGCACTAGCAATGATAACGTCTTTATCCAGTGGCTTGATCGTTGGAGCGTGGATTACCTCGGCATGAATACCATGCTTTGCTAATTTTTCTGCCGCTACGAGCAGCTGGTAGGTCATCGTGCCAGTACCAACCAAGCTAATGTCGTGTCCTTCGCGAAGTACGTACGCTTTTCCGATTTCAAACGGCGACTCGTCGGTCGTAAAGACGGGAGTTTTCTCGCGAGCAAGACGCATATACGTTGGCTTGCCGTTCGTCGCCATGGCACGTGTGGCTTTCTCTGCTTCAACGCTGTCACCAGGAGCGATTACTACCATGTTTGGCATCACCCGCATAATAGCAATGTCTTCAAGCATCTGGTGGGTTGCGCCATCCGGGCCAACACTTACCCCGGCGTGAGAGCCAATAATTTTTACCGGCAAATCATTAAGTGCGGCTGTCGTTCGAATTTGCTCCCAGTTACGCCCCGGGCTAAATGCGGCATAGCTACTCGTAAACGGCACCTTGCCGACACGAGCCAAGCCTGCTGCTACGGTAACAAGGTTTTGTTCCGCTACGCCAATCTCTATGAATCGATTAGGAAACGCCTGTCTGAACAGATGCATTTGCGTACTCTCTGTCAGGTCGGCACATAGTGCAACAATACTCTCATCTGCTTCGCCGGCCGCTTTCAAGCCACGTCCAAACCCAGCTCGAATCGGCTCCTGAGTGACATCTGCCGTCAAGGCGTTGTCTACTAACTGAAAATGCTGGTGGCTCATTCGTGTGCTCCTTCGTGAGTAATCTTTCCGTCTAGCGTACGCAGTTTCTTCAAAGCTTCTTTGGCCTGCTCGCTATTTGGCGGTGCGCCATGCCATTTGTAGTCATATTCCATAAAATCAACACCCTTGCCTGGAATCGTGTGGGCAATAATCACGCTTGGCTTGTTTGTGATTGCACGCGCCATACTGGCAGCATCGATAATACTCTCCATGTTATGGCCATCGATTTCTTGTACGTGCCAACCGAAACTTTCCCATTTTGCACGGAGGCTTTCCAGCGGCATCACTTCTTCCGTCGTGCCGTCAATCTGAATGTTATTGCGGTCAATAAATCCAATCAGGTGACTGAGCTTGTATTTACCGGCAAACATCGCCGCTTCCCAGATATTACCTTCGTTCAGTTCACCGTCACCCATTACTGTATACACGAAGCGGTGTGGCTGATTATCGAGGTACTGGAAACTATACGCCATACCGGCAGCTTGCGACAAACCACTACCTAATGGACCGCTCGTCGTCTCTAATCCTGGCAATAGTTTGCGCTCGGGGTGCCCCTGCAAGCGACTGCCAAGTCGACGCAATGTCATGAGCTCTTCCACTGGGAAAAATCCGCGTTCCGCCATAACGGCATATTGCACAGGAACCGTATGCCCATTACTGAGAATAAATATATCTCGCTCGTCCCATTCCGGTCGCTTCGGATCAATATTCATGACTGAAAAATAGAGTGCAGTAACGATATCTGCAAGATCGAGCGGCCCGGCGCTGTGTCCACTGCCGGCGTGCTCTAGCATGCGAATAATATCGCGACGTACCTCTAATGCTTTTTGTTCTAGTTGTCGTATTGTAAGTTGCCCACTCATATTACTAGTAGTATAGCATATGCGGAATCAATCCCAACAACACCTACTTATTGCTATTGTATTTTTAGGTATTTTCAGTATAATAATACTGCTCACACCCGTGGGAGATCTTTACAAACACGAAGGAGATATCGTGTCCGAGTCTTTCTCGCCGACTGCAACGATCTACGCGTCCGGCAGGACCCGCAAGTACGTTTTCGACACGCCGCTGACGACAGCGACGCTCCCCCCAACGGTCTTTCCGACCTACAGGTCCGTCGCCGAACAGGCAGCTGAGCCGGCCAACGTGGCGCGCCTTTACGACTTGCTTGATCAGCTGATCGACTGCGAGCCAAGCATTAAGAGCATCAAGTACGAGGATAGTCGTCGGCTCGTCATCACGCTCAAGCAGCAGCGACACTGGAACGATCGGGCCGACTGCACGTCACACAGGGATGCCACTACGAATCACGAGCACGTGGCCGCAATCCTGGCGAACTATTTCGCGAACAACACGCGCATGGCGCCGGTAGTCAGCGACTTCATGCGCCGGCCGATCACAAGAGCAAATCTCCTGGCTGTTTGAAAACACAGCGGGCATGAATCATTCACTGAATGATTCATGCCCGCTATTTCATTTGGCGCACTGTCTAGATTACGCCGTGTTTGTTAATTTCTTTTACCAGATCCTTATAAGCAGCGGCCGGATCAGCGGCTTTTTGAATAGCGCCACCCGTATTCAGCACGTCTACGCCACCCTGCGTAAGGTTGTAGGCATTCTCTACCGCAACGCCGCCATCCCAGCCAATTTCCACATCAGCTTTAATCCGCTTAATCAAGCGAATCTTTTCAAGTTGCATTAAGCTCGCCTTGCCACCAAATTGTCCAAGTTCACCACTGAAAATCATGACATGATCAGCAATCTCAATCAGCGGCGCCACTGTTTCCGGCACCGTAGAGCGCTGAAGCGACACTCCAGCTTTCATTCCTAACTGTTTAATCTGCTGCAGTAATGATGCAACATCACCTTGCGATTCCGCATGGAAAATAATCATATTGGGCTTCAGGTTCACCAACGCTTGCGCATATTCGGCCGGCCGCGCAACCATAGCATGAATATCAACCTGCCAATTTTCGGGCCACCACAACTGATCGTGACCCACCGTAAAACGTGGGGCAAATTCACCATCCGTTAAGTCAATATGAACACGCTCGGCAAATGGCTGAATTCGCTCAACCTGTACCTTATAGTCATCGATCGTTTCGGCTAGAATTGTCGGTACGATTACACTCATAGCTATATCTCATCCAACTGTGCATTACGGCGGCGATATCGAGGCGCGCTTGCAAATGGTGTTATTAACCACGTTTCTATAATATCTTGCCAAGCCTTTTCGTCGGCTTCGAGTACACGCGAAGGCAGGCACAGTACGTTACTATCGTTATCGTTGCGGGTCATTTTTGCTTCGTAGGCGTCCCAGATAACACTGGCGCGAATCCCCTTGAAACGGTTTGCTGCCATTGCCATTCCCTGACCGCCGCCGCACAGCAATATCGCTCGCGGGTCATCGTCTGTGTCATGGAGCACCTTTACAGCAGCCGCCTGGGCGAATTCAGGGAAATCATCGACAGGATCAAGTTCGTGCCCGCCGACGTCTTCAAAATCGTAACCACGTTTTTTCAGGTAGCTTTCTACTTTTTCTTTCATATGGAAGCCATTATGATCGGCACCGAGGTATATCTTCATATATAAAAGTATAAGCGTTACACGGCTCGTTTGCAATTTTTATTGACAATAGCCATTTATGGTTGTAAAGTATAGTACACGCCCGTTGACGCTACGGGTAGCTACTTACCGTCTTAGGAAAGGTCTATCATGTCGAATCGCTCAACTGAACGCGAGACAGTTTTTTCCGACCCACTTCACGAAGACCAGGTAACACCAGGTCTACCTTACTACCGCTACGAAACGAAGACCGGCCTTCTCTACTCGGGCTACTTCACCTCTGTACCACAAGGAGGAGAACGAGAAAAGTACGTCACTGTACAGGAGGGTCGACTAAAAGGTCTTCAACCGGTTGTCGTCTGTCGTAATGTGTACTCACTTACAGAAATAGGCGTCGCGTCTAGCAATTGGGCCCGGTATGATCAGTCGCTGATTTTTTCGCCCGTCTACCCCAACCAAATGAATGCTTTTCTGGATTGGTTGGAGCGGCGCGCCAGTAGTGGTGATATGCATGCCATTATGTGGGATGTCATTATTCGACCTCTTTGGGAGCTTGAAGAAGAGGCAGATGCGGCCATACAA
>JALRDG010000007.1 GCA_023257055.1 Candidatus Saccharimonadia bacterium
GAACGAAAAAGCTTCGAGCGAGCAGCTTAATGAGCTGCGCGAAGAAGCCGCGCGCGCGCGCAAGTCTCTTCAGAGTATCGTACTTCAAAGTAATATTGTCACCGAAGCCGACTTGCTGCAATTATTCTCCGATTACACCGGCGTACCAAACATTCATATTGAGCCGAAAGATATCCCTTCCGACATTCTCAATATCATCCCAGAACGTATCGCCCGCCAGTACAACGCCGTACTATTTAAAATTGATGAAGATACTGGACTGCATCACCTTGCCATGGACGACCCTGATGACGTTCAGGCTATCAACTTCCTTCAAAAGCAAATTGGCGATAACGTAAAGATTTATGTCGCCACACACGATAACATTCTTGGCTGTCTTGAGAACTACCGCGGCGATGTCGACAAAGAGCTCGATAAGGTTATCGAAGTGCAGCGCGCTGATGCCGACGATGCCAGCCAAGCAGTTACCAGCGAAGACGTAGCCGAAGACTCGCCAATCGCACAGACCGTCAACCTACTGCTCGAATATGCAATCCGCAGCGGCGCCAGTGACATCCACATCGAACCACGTGAAGATTTCGTTCAGGTACGTTACCGTATCGACGGCGTCCTTAAAGAAGTAAACCGCCTGCCGCGCAATGTCCTCGGCGCACTGGTCAGTCGTGTGAAAATTCTATCGAACCTCAAAATTGACGAACATCGTGTCCCACAGGACGGCCGCTTCAAGATTGCTGTTGCCGGTAAAAAGTACGCCCTTCGTGTTAGTACTCTCCCAATTGCCGATGGCGAAAAAATCGTCATGCGTATTCTTGACGAGTCGAATCAATCCGTGACGCTCTCTCAGCTTGGGTACTGGGGACGTTCGCTTGCAACCATGAACGAGGCGATCATACAGCCAAACGGCATGGTACTCGTCACCGGGCCAACCGGATCAGGAAAATCTACCAGTCTGTTTAGCGTACTTACTACGCTTAATACGCCTGACGTCAACATCTCAACTATCGAGGATCCTGTCGAGTATAAGATTCATGGTGTCAATCAAACCCAGACAAATGCAAAAGCCGGAATGACATTCGCCTCTGGCCTTCGCGCCCTTCTTCGTCAAGATCCAAACATTATCATGGTTGGTGAGATCCGTGACGGCGAAACCGCCAACTTAGGCGTGCAGGCAGCCCTTACCGGACACCTTGTATTCTCGACGCTTCACACTAACAATGCCGCCACGTGTCTGCCACGTCTTCTTGACATGAACATTGAACCGTTCCTGATTGCCAGTACCGTTAAGGCAGTTGTTGGACAGCGCCTCGTCCGTCGCCTTTGTGTGCATTGCCGTCAAAATTATCACCCGTCGTCCGAAGAGAAAACCGCGTTACGCGAGGCGTTCAATCTTACTACCGATCAGCAAGCAAGTGCTATTCACGCCCTTGAAAAAGAAGCAAAGGAACAAAATATCGGCGAAGGTGTTCCACTCAGCACCAGCGACACGGAGCTTATCACAACTTTGTGGCGAGCTGCGCCAGAAGGCTGCGATGAATGCAGCCATACCGGCTACAAGGGTCGTATCGGTATCTATGAGGTGCTAGGCAACAGTATTCCAATACAGCGAATGATCGTTGCTAACGCGACAAGCAACGAGATTCAGGACAAGGCCATCGAAGAAGGTATGATTACCATGCAGACGGACGGCCTCATTAAAGCGCTCCGCGGTAACACTACTATAGAGGAAGTATTACGGGTAACCAGGGAATAAATCATGCCAAACTATCGTTACGAAGCGCTTACTGCGCAAAAGAAAATTATCAGCGGCACGGTCGACCTGCCGGATCGTAGTGCCGTAATTGCCGCACTGACAAAACAAGGACTCCGGCCAATTCGCATCAGCGGAGGATCAGCAGGTGCTGCGCACAAAAGCCACTCGACACTCCTTGCTAAAAAAATTAAAAGCGATGACATCGTTATGTTTACTCGACAACTGAGCGCCATGGTCGGTGCTGGCGTGCCACTGCTACGTGCGCTGACATCACTCTCTAGTCATGCCGAAAACCCTAGCTTCAAAGCCATTATTGATAAAGTTATCCTCCAGGTTGAAGCAGGAGCCCCATTAGCAGACGCACTTGAACAGCATCCGAACGTCTTTAGTGACGTCTACGTAAATATGGTTCGCGCCGGTGAAGCTGCCGGTATCCTAGATGACATCTTAAAACGACTTGCCCTCCAGCAAGAAAAAAATGCCAGTATTCGTAAAAAGGTCAAGGGTGCCATGACATACCCAGTTGTCCTTATGGGTATTACGGTGCTTGCCTTCTTCGGACTAATGATTTTCGTCATCCCAATGATCGGAAAAACAATCAAAGATCTGGCCGGTCCAGAAGCAAAATTACCGCTACTTACTGAAATCATGCTAGCAATTAGCGGATTCTTGATTAGCTACTGGTACATTATTTTTCCACTTATCGTTTTCGGTATATTCTCTCTGCTACGATACATCAAAACACCGACCGGCAAGAAGTTATTTCACCACTTCATCCTGAAAGTTCCCGGCATAAAAACTATCATCACCAAGCTTGCCGTGGCTCGTTTTGCCCGAACTTTTTCTGCGCTCATGGGCGCAGGCGTTGCCGTACTTGAAGCATTAAGCGTTACTGGCCGAGCTATCGGTAATGGTGTTTACGAAGACGCCCTAAAGGTAGCCGCCGAAGATGTCACTAACGGCGAGCCTCTCTCGAAGTCAATTGAACGTCGACCGGATTTATTTCCAGCCATTGTCGCCCAAATGCTTGCCGTCGGTGAGGAAACTGGCCAGACCGACAAAGTACTCGTTAAGGTCGCCGACTTTTACGAGGAAGAGGTTGACACTGCGATTGATAGTGTGAGTTCAATCATCGAGCCGATGATGATCGTCGTCATGGGTGGCATGGTCGGACTCATTGCAGCCAGTGTCATGGGTCCAATCTCTGGACTAGCCAACCAAATTCAGTAACCATCATACCGTTTATGGTATACTAAAACAGAAATCCATCGTAGCCGGGCATCCTATGAAAAAATTATTCCATCACGACAAACCCATTATCGGTCTCGACATTAGTCAGACTGGTATTAAGGTGATGTCTATGGACCCAGGCAAGTGGCTTGTCCATGGATACGGTTCAGTTGACCTTGATCCGATCAAAGTACAGGATTCCCTTGAAAAGTCTGACCCCTATCTTCAAACGAATCTCGAGCAACTACTGCACGAAAAAGTAGTCGGAACACTTGCAAGCAATCATGTAGTTCTTGGTATTCCAACGGCTCGTACGTTCTCACGTACGTTCTCTCTCCCTATCAAACAAGAGCATGCCCTAAAAGATGCCGTTGAAATCGAAGTAGAGCAATACATTCCACTGCCGATTAATCTTTTATACGTTGATCAAACGATTATTCACCGTACGAAAGAAGAGCTCACCGTACTGATGTCTGCCGTGCCGCGCACAATCGTCGACCGTCTCGTTGAAATTACCGAGAATCTCGACCTGCAGGTCGTAATGGCCGAGCCAAGCATTAATGCCGTAGCACGTGTACTAAAAGCTACCGAAGAAGGACATCTACCAACGCTCATTGTCGACATTGGTCCTGCAACTACAGACATCGCCATCCTTGACGGCTCCATCCGAGTAACTGGCGGGCTTGGTATAGGTGGAAATACCTTTACGCTTGATATTGCAAAGAAGCTCAATGTCACCCTAGAAAATGCACACCAGCTAAAAGTACTCAATGGCCTAAGTGCCGGCCCTCGTCAGGCAAAGATCACTACGGCCCTGAATCCTAGCCTCCAGCGAATAGTTACCGAAACTCGCAAGGTTATGCGCTATTACACCGAACGCTTCAGTAGTAATGCAAAAATTGAACAAGTTTTGATCGTCGGCGGCGGCAGCAACGTGCCTGGCATTGGCGACTTCTTCACAAATGAGCTTGTTATGCCCGCCCGAGTTGCTAGCCCGTGGCAGCAATTAAACTTCGGCACGCTTGCCCAGCCAAACAAACAATTCCGCCCTCGTTACATTACTGTCGCCGGGTTATCAAGCGTCCCTACAGAGGAGATATGGAAATGATAAACCTACTTCCGCCTACCTACAAAAAAGAACTACGCGCTGCTCGAATCAACGTTATTCTTCGTCGGTATATCTTCTTACAGATCATAGCGGCGGCTATGCTGGCTGCCATGATAGGTGCGTCGTATTTTCTTATTTCTATGACGAAGGCACAAGCAGAAGAAGAAATTGCTACGAATCGAGCGCAAGCAAGTGAATACAATGATATCGATCAGAAAGCAAAAGAGTTCCAAGCTAACCTCTCTACCGCAAAAGGTATCTTAGACAAGGAAGTGCGCTACAGTAAGGTCATTCTGGCTATATCAAAGGAGTTGCCAAGCGGTGTTATCCTAGATACTCTTACACTCGATGCGACCACTTTCGGACAACCTACAAGCTTGTCAGCTAAAGCAAAATCTTACGACGATGCGTTGCGCCTGAAGGACTCCTTCGACAAATCAGATATTTTTAAAGATGTTCGCCTGGAGTCTGTTTCTCAATCGACAGACGAGGAAAGTGATTACCCCGTTGATGTTCGTATCAATGTTACAATTCGAGAGGATATAATTAAATAATGCAACGCAAACCCCTCAGCGCCTACAAACTTATGGTCCTGCTATGGATTGCTCTCTTGGCGGTTTTTGCCCTCGCCGTTGGTGGATTTATCTTTACGCGTTCCAATATAACAAAGTACGCCACCGAAGTTAGTGCCGTAGCTAGCGAAGCCCAATCCAGCAAGGATCGCGTCAAACAGCTGAAACAGACCGAAGAAGAATTAGCCAAGTACACAGAAACGATCGACAGGGCAGCAAATATCGTCGCCGAATCAAAAAGCTACCAGTACCAGGACCAAATCATTCGCGATTTAACTAATTATGCAACGCGAGCTGGCATCAGAATTAATAGCTTTACTTTCTCGGATGCAGCTTCGAGCGCTGGCGGCACTGCGACACCAGCACCCGCTGCCGGTGGCCAGGCATCCGCACCTGCAGCTGCGCCTGCACCAAGCAGTGGACTTAAATCAACATCAGTCGTGATCAATCTTTCCGGTGATGTACCGTATAAAAATCTATTAACCTTTCTCTCTCTGGTCGAGCAAAACTTGACCAAAATGCAAATTGCCAACATTTCACTGACAAAGTCACAAGATAGCGACAGCGGAAATGTCTCACTGCAAACACTTAACCTCGAGGTATACGTACGATAATATGAACACATCTCTATCAGAACTTATCCGTCCGCTTGCTCGTCTTCTCGCACGTTTTCACTTAGTATTTTTCGTGCTTGTAATTGCCGGCGGCTTAGCCGCAGCAATATTTTATCTCAATCTCGTTATTAATCGTTCGCAACAAAATGACCCCGTTGCGTCAGAAATAAAGTTCGACACTGAAACTATCAAGAGAATCGAAGAACTAAAGACCCGGAACGATTCTACCGAAGGATTATCACTTGGTGATGGTCGAATAAATCCTTTTGTTGAGTAGAACACGAAAAACGCTTATACTATAGGTATGTTACTGCCACACTCGCGTCTACTTGACGTACCAGTAATGAGCTTGCAGACTGGTGCGGAGCTTGCCCGAACGTCTCGGCCTATTATCGATCCCCGCAATTTAAAAATAATTGCCTTTGAGCTTGATGGCGAACATCTTGATGAAACACCCTCACTCATTCGGATTGAAGATATTCGCGAAGCAAGCACTCTTGGTTTTATTGTCGATTCCAGTGACGAATTTATAGGCGTCGATGATGTCATTAAGATCAAGCAAGTTTACACGTATGATTTCCGTTTGCTGGACCTACCGGTTATCGATACTCACCATCATAAGCTTGGAACCGTCTGTGGGTTCACATACGAACCAAAAGGGTATGTCATTCAACAGCTAAACGTAAAACGGCCGTTCCTCCTCAGCCTTGCGGACGCCGAAAAACTTATTCATCGCTCGCAAATTATCTCTATAAAAGATGATGCCATCATCGTAAATAGCGCAGATCAGCCAAAATCTGTTGCGCTGCCCGTCGGTCAAAAATATCAAAACCCATTCAGGCAGCCAAATACCCAGCCAGATGCAGTGCAATCCAGCAACCGGTAACTCCCCATTAGCCTCACTCTTCAGATAGACTATTTACCGCATCGCGTACATCATCATACGCAAATCCTTGTCGCATAAGATATTGTATAAGTTTTGCGTCATCACTATATCGAGATCGCTTCTTGTGTAATACTTTCATCAGTTCCGTTCTGTCGTCCCGCTCCGTAGCTCCGGCGGCTTGCTCTATGATCGCCATATCAACACCTTTACTACGAAGCTCAGCGATAAGCTTTCGGCGGCTAATTCCTTTTGTCTGATGACGGTTCTCTACCCAGTAGCGCGCAAACGCTTCGTCATCTATATGCCCACGCTCAATGAGACGCCGGTATACTCGCTCCGTCAACTCCACCGATACACCCTCACGCATTTGCCCATCTTTTCGTCTCGTCGGGCGGGTTTTACGCCACAAATAGTCTCGTACCTCCTTGCCGGAATGCGGACGCATCATGACATACTCTAGAGCTCGGGCGTATAACTTTCCATACTGACTCTCAGTCTCGAGTTCGGTAAGCTCTTCGTCTGTATATTCTTTGCCGACCTTTAGGCCTAGCTCGCCCACCTGGAGAATATCCAAACTGAATCGATATTTTCCATCGACCGATATATTAACGCGATTCGGGTCCTTTACTTGCAGGGAGATGTCGGTTATTTTCATAGGATTCTACAAATAAACCGCGCAGAGCACTTACTACTCTTGCGCGGCTTATGTCGTTTGCTAATGCTACGCCTCTTCGGCGGCTACTTTTTCACGAACCTTCTGATCGATTTCGTTCAGAACCTCGGGATTTTCACGCAGATAGCGCTTGGTCGCCTCACGGCCTTGGCCGATTTTTGCATCGCTGTAATCAAACCATGCTCCCGACTTACCTACGACACCATACTGTACCGCAAGGTCGAGTACGTCGCCGGTTCTCGAAATTCCCTCGTTGTACATAATGTCGAATTCGGCAACACGGAACGGCGGCGCGATTTTGTTTTTCACAATCTTAACCTTAGTACGGTTTCCTAATATATTTTCGCCTTCTTTAATCTGTCCGGTGCGACGAATATCCATACGAACTGACGCGTAAAACTTCAATGCGTTACCACCGGTTGTTGTTTCCGGATTACCAAACATGACACCAATTTTCATACGGATCTGATTAATGAAAATTACCGTCGCTCGAGACTTACTGATAATACCAGTCAATTTTCGAAGCGCCTGACTCATAAGACGAGCCTGAAGTCCCATATGACTGTCGCCCATCTCACCATCGATCTCAGCCTGTGGAACAAGTGCCGCGACAGAGTCGAGTACAATCAGATCTACCGCATTAGAGCGTACCAGTGTTTCGACGATTTCAAGCGCCTGCTCACCGTTATCTGGCTGTGACACTAACAAGTTCTCCGTATCAACACCAAGCCGCTTCGCGTAGGCTGGATCAAGTGCGTGTTCGGCATCGATAAATGCCGCTGTACCACCATTGCGCTGGATTTCAGCAATTGCATGCAGTGTCAGCGTTGTCTTACCAGAACTTTCTGGTCCATAAATTTCAATGATACGGCCTTTCGGATACCCACCACCAAGCGCAAGGTCAAGGCTTAATGCACCAGATGAGAGTAGCTCAACGTCTACCTTCTTCGAGTCTCCGAGCTTCATAATCGAGCCATCGCCGAATTGTTTAGTGATCTGCTCCATTGCAAGCCCAAGAGCCTTGAGCTTTCCTTCGTCGGCCGTTGGCTTATCGCCAATAGGTTCTTTTGTCGTCTTCTTCGCAGCCATATACAGTAAACCTCCTATAGTTCTCTTTCTATTATACTATACCCCTTACGCAAAATATTGCTATAATAGTCCGTAGACATGGCAAACAACACTTCTTTGCGCCAAAATGGTTTCACCGTTATCGAACTTATCATTTCGATTGCCTTTCTCATGATTGCCGGCATCCTGGTCGCCTGGCAGTTCAATAATTTACGCGTTGCCGCTCGCGACGATCAACAAAAAACAGCCATCAATAGTATGTACTATGGCCTTGAAGAAGTTTTTCGTAAAGAGAATGGTTACTACCCTGAAACAATTAGCGACGACACCCTACGGTCCGTAGATCCAGAACTCCTTACCGACCCATTTGGTGTCAAAATTGGCGACAATGAATCGACCTATCGCTACGAGCCAGCCGAATGTCTCGATGGCAAATGTCAACGCTACAGCTTACGGGCAAACCTCGAAAACGAATCCGACTACGTAAAGACAAGTAAGTAGTAACTACTTACGCGCTACTGCACAACCTTCTCTGTTACAGGGCGGCCATTTTTAAATGCTTCGACGGCGTTATTAAGAATTGCCGTCTGCTTTTTAGGGTGCGACACATAACTAAATCGATAGGTGGTTTCGTCCCCCTCCGTACTGAGGCGGATCATACCAAAGTCGAACATAGATTCCAACACGCCGTGCTTTATAAAGCTCACGTCCTCAATACTACCCAGACTAACGGTCTGCTCATGCCGTGAAAACAATCCATTCTGTATTTCCTGAATAACACTTTCATTGGTCATAAAGAATTGATTTTGTAAATAAATCCAGATAGTTATATATCCACCAATTGCAACTAAAATCATTAGGCAAAGTATCGGTAGGATAATAGCACTAAAGGCAATGCCAAGCGGCCCACCACTTGCCGGATAGGCAATTAATATAGCGAGCAATAGTATAAGAATAAATCCTGTTACGGCGACAGGCGCCAGCAATCCTATCGGATGGCGATGAATATTTACAATGACATATTCACCTTCGCTCAAGTTAAGAAATGGATACTTCTTTTTGGACTCTTCGTGTTTTTTTCGGACCTCTTCACTAATTTCGAATGGCTCTGGCTCTATGTCGCGCTTTGCATGCACGATGGACGGCTCATTTGCATACTGAGACCGAAGACGTGGGTCGAAATT
>JALRDG010000127.1 GCA_023257055.1 Candidatus Saccharimonadia bacterium
CGCCGCTACTGACGCCGTTTGAAACGCCGTCGGGCACGAAGCATGTTTGGACGACATTTAGCGATGATCAGATTGATCTCAATTATGCGAATCCCAAGGTATTCTTAGCCATGGTTGACGTGCTGTTTACATACGTCCAGCAGGGAGCAGATTTCATACGGATGGACGCTATTACGTATTTATGGAAAGAGGCGGGAACAGAAAGCGTGCATCATGAAAACACGCATCTTATTGCTCAATTATTTCGTGATATTCTTGACGAGGTTGCGCCACATGTTCGTATTATCACGGAAACAAATGTGCCGCATCACGAAAACATTTCGTATTTTGGAGACGGTCATAACGAGGCACACGGTGTATATAATTTCGCCTTGCCTCCGCTCCTTTTGCATACCCTACAAACGGGCGACAAGGCTGCTTTTGATACGTGGGCAAGCACGTTAGAATTGCCGAGCGATGATACGTTTTTCTTTAATTTCACTGCATCGCATGATGGAATCGGCGTGACGCCTGTAAAGGGAATTCTTTCCCCTGATGAAATTGCCGGAATGATTGAACGTGTCGATCAGCATGGTGGGCTCGTGAGCTATAAAACGACGGCTAGCGGAAATCTTGAGCCATATGAACTGAATACTACCTATTACAACGCGTTATCGTCACCGGACGATGACGCCATGCTTGCGGACGCTCGCTTCATGGTGAGTCAGGCAATAATGCTTGCCATGAAAGGGGTACCAGGAGTATATTTTGGCAGTTTGGTGGGTAACAAGAATTGGCAGGAAGGGCCGGAAAAGCTTGGCTACAACCGAGCGATTAACCGCCAAAAACTCTTGCTTGGTCGTGATATCGACAGTGATGGCCTGAATGATCCGACGAATGAACGGGGTCGGATTGCCGTTGCGTATAAAAAGCTTCTCGCAGCACGCACGAGCGAGCCGGCATTTTCACCACGTGCCGCTATGGAAATTCTTACCATTCACCCTTCTGTCGTTGCGATACGACGAACTGCTGGCGAACACGATGTGATTGCTTTGCATAATATTACAAATGAGACGATTAGTTACGAGTTGGCCGGAGAATGGCACGACCTGCTTGCTGATGAATTTTCTGCTGATGGCGGTATGCTCCTTTCTCCTTATGGGGTGAAGTGGCTTAAGCGCTCAGCAGATAAACAATAGCCACTCCGCGTAAGACGGGTGGCTATGGATATGGCGCGGTGTGGAATGTTAGTTATCAGGTTGCAGAATTGCCTGGAGTACGTCCGGGTCACGTTCGCTTAGACGTTTAAAGATGTCCGGAGCCTCGGAAAACGGCACGACTTGCGTAATAACATGCTCTTTAATAAGCTGCTCGTTTTTAATGAGGAACTGTATCGTCGCTTCGCTCAGGCGGCGCTTTGTCCAATGGCCATGCTGACCGCGTGGGATGGCACCAATTTGTGCGCAAATGTGGCGCAGGCGGTTATGATGGAATTCCTTGCCAAATAAGACATTACTCGCCCCTTGCTGATAAAAGCCAAGATCGACCACAGTACCTTGTTCGCGCAGGCTGGCAAAACTATGATGGAGCAGGTAATCTGATCCTGTACATTGCAGCACTAAGTCTGCGCCGGTATTCATCGGATTTTCGTCGGTCCAGCGGTTTTTAAGAGTGACTGCCATATTGCTGTCGGCCAGATGTGTCGCGAGACCGAGTGCACGAGCGGTGGCGAGGCGATTTTCTATACCGTCAATAACGACAACGTCGGCGGCTCCCGCCCATTTGGCAAACATGCCGGCAAGAAGACCGACAATACCCGCACCCATAACAAGTACGCGCTGTCCGTCGAGGGATCCTTCAAGTGAGGTGAGTAAGGTATGGTGCACTTCATCGGCTGCATATAAGACGCCATTCATACTGATCGGTCCCATGTGCGCTACGAAGGTGCCTAGCAGTGGGTCAAGTTCGGGCGGTAGAACAACGTAATAATCGCCGGGCCGAATAATTCGCGCGCCAAAGTGACCGTAACTACTAGCAATAATTGTACCTACTGGTACGTCTGGATTGCGGCTTTCGATCACTTCTGCCGATTCCATATAGCCTTTGATCATCGGATAAATTTCGTCTTTATCGGGTTCGATATCACCACGGAATAAACGGCGCTCGATATCCCACCCTTCGTTTGTTTTTGGGTTTGTGCCATTGTAGAGGGTTAATTCGGTGCCCGCTGAAATAGCAGTGTAAAGGGTGCGAACGAGAAACTCACCATCTTGCAGGTCATCAAGTTTTGTCGGTCGTATCGCGACGTCACCTGGGCAGGTGAAGACGACATCATGAAAATTTGTAGGTTGCGACATAGGATTATTCCTTTCCTTTTCTATCAAGTGCGCGTTGCCACTGCTCACGCATGAATCGTGCTGCATCTCGCAGTGCTACTTCTGGCTCGCCGCGTAGGCGACATTCAAGCGCCATCGTTCCGCTATATTCGATATCGATGAGTGCGCCAAGAATAGTCTGCCAATCAACATGACCGGTGCCTGGCTGATAGCGACTGGAATCGCCAAGTTGCACGTGTTTCAGAC
>JALRDG010000105.1 GCA_023257055.1 Candidatus Saccharimonadia bacterium
TCGGCCAACGCGGCCGTTGCATTTACGCGGCTCGGCCTCCGGGCGGGATTGATGGCTTTTATTGGTGATGACCAGCCAGGAAAAGACTCGCTCGCGTACCTTGCTAGTCAGAGTGTCGATACGAAAACCGTATCGGTGCAAAAAGGCTTTAAATCGAACTATCATTACGCGCTGCGTTATGGGGCTGATCGTACAATCCTCATCAAGTACGAAGATTACAAGTATGAATGGCAGGAGCCGGAGACAGAGCCTGATTGGATTTACCTCTCAATGCTTTCTGAGGATTCGTGGCAACTGCATATGGATATGATGGCGTATCTCGATAAGCATCCAAACGTAAAGCTGGTCTTCCAGCCGGGTACGTTCCACTTCCAGTGGGGTGCCGAAAAACTTGCCGCCATCTATAAACGTGCTCATATCGTTTTCATGAATCGCGAAGAGGCAATGGAGGTGACTGGGCGTGGGTATGATTCGATCAAGGATCTAGCTGACGGACTACACGAACTGGGCTGCGATATTGTTGTTATTACGGATGGACCGAACGGCGCCTATGCGTCTGAGGGTAGTAAGGTGATTAAAATGCCGAATTATCCCGATCCTGCACCCCCATATGACCGCACAGGGGCCGGCGATGCGTTCGCCTCGACGATAACAGCGGCGCTTGCTCTCGGCGAACCGCTTGAGACGGCACTGACATGGGCGCCTATCAATAGTATGAGCGTCGTGCAAAAACTAGGCGCTCAGGCTGGCCTACTTAATAAGTCAGAGATAGATACATTTATAAAAGATGCTCCAGACGAGTATCACCCGGAGGAATATTCAGAATGAGATACCAAATCTGCGTATCAGGTGCGGCGAGTGGCGACACCGTAAAGCTATCACATAAACTTGCATTCGAACTTGGCAAAGCAATTGCAAAACATGGCAAGACGCTGACAACCGGTGCAACGGTTGGCTTGCCACACTACGCTGCCATGGGTGCGTTTAGTGTTAAGGGGAAGCGAGGCATTTCTGTTGGTTTTTCACCTGCGTCGTCTTTTCGTGAGCATGTGACGGTCTATAAGCTGCCGACCAAAGAGTTCGACTACATTAATTTCACCGGCATGGCGTATGTTGGCCGTGATGTGCACTTGGTGCGAAGCAGTGATGCAATTATCACGGTTGGTGGCCGCATGGGTAGCTTGCACGAGCTTTCAACGGCACTAGAGAGCCGTAAGGTTTGTGGCGTATTGCTTGGTAGTGGCGGGCTGGCAGACTATACGCCTACACTGCTTGAAAACATCGAAGCGCCGGGAGCCAAGGATATCATTTACGATACTGATCCTGAACGGCTTGTGCTGAAGGTAATTGAAGCACTGGATGCAAAGTATGGCGACTTTGAACACGATGCTAACGATTCCCATGTGTCTGACCGCCGTGCCGGACGTGGCTAGTATTGATACATTTTACTAAATATGATATAGTATGAACAATACGTGGCAATTAATCACGTACGTTCAGAACACTTTTCCACTGACGGAAGGCATATCATGTTCAACGAAGTTGATCGGCGCGAGCGTCGGATGCAGCAAGCGCGTAGGGCAGAAGCTGTCTTGACTCGAGGCAGACTTGTTGACGAGGCGGTCGATGCGTGGTTCGCGTTCGTGTACGAGACGACTCTCGATAAGCTAAAGGAAGTGTACCGAAGCGGCAAGGAGTCGTTTTATACGAGAATAGATTCGTATTTGATCTATTCGTTCATGGCTCTTCCGCAGTATGACTATCATACTAATCGGTTTGCCGGCAAGGAGATTGACGACGAGGCCCGTGACGCCATTTCTGAGGCACTTGCAATGAAGATTCGCAGACAGCTGAAGAAAGATGGATATAGGGTAAAGGTCCACGACTCAGTGTACAAACACTCCGTTCGTGTGAAGTTCTGATCTGTGGCGAGGTGCAACCGCACCTCGCCACATTTGTTATGGATGAGAGGCCGCAAAGTAAGTATCGTGCATATGTTTGCAAAAAATCCTATGGGTTGTATACTATCTTCATACGTTTGTACGCACATATGAAAGAAGGAACTGTCATGGCGTTTGGCCGTCCGACCAAGAAGTACGAGCCGCCCATCGAATTCGATGAATTAGTCCGCATTTCCGATCAGGAGTATAAAGACAAAGTTCGCCCGGCATTCATCGAGACGATGCTGCAGGCTATCAATGGTCAGCTGGAAGTGCGGAAGTCCTCTGGAACATTCGTGTTTGATGTCAGGGCTGCCGCGATCGGTGACCTGCTGGGGTATTCACTCGCCGCTAGGAAGGAGATTCTGAGAGTCCTAGTGAACAGAGCGGTCGACGAGTTCGGACAATCAACAGTTGTCGCGCAGGATAACAACGGGCGTACGCTGCATATTCCACTGACGGCTTTCCATCAGTCTCGCGTCGAGCCGTACGTTATTCCGATCGAATTTAAGATCAGCGAACTCGCGTAAGCAATACGTATGGGGCGGAGTGTATATTGTAACACTCCGCCCCTTAACTTTGCCTGCTATTTAGAATAGTTATATAATAAAAAGATATGACACAGCGCTTTGAACTTAAAAATGAATTTCAACCGACAGGTGACCAGCCGTCGGCAATTGCGCAGCTGATAAAAGGTCTCGATAGCGGCGAGCGTGAGCAGACCTTGCTTGGTGTGACAGGATCTGGTAAGACATTCACAATGGCGAATATTGTTGCCAATCGGCAAGTCCCCACGCTTGTTCTTGCGCACAATAAAACCTTGGCAGCACAATTGTATTCGGAATTCAAAGCGTTCTTTCCGGACAACGAAGTACACTACTTCGTGAGTTATTTCGATTACTATCAGCCAGAGGCCTACATTACGAGTAGCGATACGTATATTGAAAAAGATTCACGGATCAACGAAGAAATCGATCGTCTCCGCCATGCTGCAACCAGCGCGCTTCTGACACGCCGTGATACGCTCATTGTCGCCAGTGTCAGCTGTATTTATGGCATTGGGTCACCGGAATCATACGAAGAGATGTCGATCGAAGTAAAAAAGGGTGAACTGCGTCAGCAAGATAAATTCATCCGCTTACTAACCGATATTCAGTATCAAAGAAATGACGTTGATTTTCATCGTGGTACGTTCCGGGTAAAAGGTGACGTTGTTGACGTATTCCCATCGGGTAGTGATGTGGCGTATCGAATTGAATTTTTTGGCGACGAAGTGGATCGCATTACGCGGATTGACCCACTTACGGGTGAAATCCTTGGCGAGCCTGCCGCAATGACAATATTTCCGAGCAGTCACTATGTGACGCCGAAACAGAAGATGGAGCGGGCAATCATCGGTATTAAAAAAGAGTTTGAGGAGCGGCTCGAATGGTTTGAAAAACACGACAAGTTGCTTGAGGCTCAGCGACTTAGCCAACGTACAAAGTACGATATCGAAATGCTGGAGGAGACCGGGTTTGTAAAGGGAATTGAAAATTATTCACGATATTTAACAAACCGTGAACCCGGCGAACAACCAGCTACTCTGCTCGATTATTTCCCGGATGACTTTCTGCTGCTCGTCGACGAAAGCCATATGACATTGCCGCAGGTACGCGGTATGTATAATGGCGACCGTGCTCGTAAAGAAGTGTTGGTTGAGCATGGTTTTCGTCTGCCAAGCGCAATGGATAATCGTCCGCTGATGTTCGATGAGTTTAACCGGCATATCAACCAAGCGATTTACGTCTCCGCTACGCCGAGTGAGTACGAGTTGGCGCACAGCCCAGAACCTGCGCAACAGGTAATTCGACCGACCGGGCTGCTCGATCCTGTCATTCAAGTTCGTCCGAGTAAGGGGCAGATCGACGATCTTGTGCATGAGATTAAGTTACGTCGCGAGAGAGGTGAGCGCGTTTTGGTAACGACATTGACAAAGCGCATGGCTGAAGACCTTACGCAGTACTTGCTCGAAATAGACGTCAAGACGGCATATATTCACAGTGAAGTCGATACGTTAGAGCGCGGTGACATTCTGCGCGATTTACGAATGGGTACGTACGACGTTCTAGTAGGAATTAATTTGCTCCGTGAGGGACTTGATCTTCCTGAGGTGAGCATGGTGGCAATTATCGATGCCGATAAAGAGGGCTTCTTGCGTTCAGAAAGTGCACTTATTCAGACAGTCGGGCGTGCCGCT
>JALRDG010000032.1 GCA_023257055.1 Candidatus Saccharimonadia bacterium
CCATCCTCACCGATGATTTGGGTCATACCAATTTTGGTACCGAGAAGTGCTTTCATTGCCCTCTTGCTCCCACTTAAAACTCTTGGTGGAAGGGGGTTTCTACAGATGTAGACCTACCAATTCACCAAGAGACAGTTGTTATTACGTAATAAGTTACCTCCTAAATATAGCATAGATACAGGGGTACGTCAACTGTTTTCAGTGACATATCTAACTGCTCGCCAGTATTGACTTAAAACGGCTGTGATTGTAGAGTATCAGTATTGATACTTTCGCGGATCGCCCGTGAATTCGACTCAAAGGAGTGTATCATGAAACGCACCTTAAGACGTTCGGATACAGTACCGGCAACGAGCAATACGGAAATGAACTCCTCTATGAGGATCAATTCCGACATGTCTATTGACGCGACCGTGCAAATTCCGGCGGAGTTCTGCCTGACCCAATACGCGTACAATCAACTCTTTGACGGCTTGAGGCTTATGGATGAATTTGCAGAACTCGATGAATGCGCGGACGTCAAAGTACTTAAGCATCCTACGGTTCAGGATCCGTCACAGTATATTCGAGTACGAATTTACTGTGGCTTCACCTCCCAGAGTATTCTTTTTCAGTACCAAAAGCGCATTCGTGAAGCGTCCGCTGACATGGTCCACATTCTTGAGGTATCCGAAAGGCCCTACAGCATCTCAGAACGCCCGGACTACGCTTCCGTGGTATCGCACGTCACGGTAATGTAGTGCCCCTGCCCGCAACCCGCGGGGCTCCCGGAATACACCGGTCGAGTCCCGCATGTGGTTGCGGGTATTTTATTTTCATTTATTGACCGATGCATTTTTATATTGTACATATTATGTATTGATACATTTTGCGGATCGTCCGTAAAATTTGACTCGAAGGAGTGTATCATGTCTGAGAATGGAATCGTACTTCCCAGTGGTAGAATCTTTGACCCTCCGCCTGGGCGACCCCCGGCCCGTATCGTACAGCCGAGGAGAAATCCCGTCGTCACAGAGACTTCGGAGATCTGGATTAACCGCTGGGCGAAGTTTGATAAAGCCGTTACTGAATCAGATGAAAGAACCGCAACGGTATTTCTCACCAGGAACGACAGCGTTCGAGTAAGGTTTATGAGTACTCCGTTTTATCAACGAAAAATCAAAGCCAACGAAGAACGTCATGTCTTAGTGTGCGTCCAGACAAGAGCCGACCTAGATACCTTCGTGGTTGTCAAAATCAGCACTGGCGGACATGAGGTTGATGTATATGCAGAATGAGCGGCATAATTAAAAAAACCGCATTCATCGACCGAGCAGCACGACCGTGTTGATTCAGCCCGCAACCTGCAGGGTTCCCAGAAATACATCTGGTCGAACCCTGCAGGTATTGCGGGCTATTTCATTCCTTTTAGTTGCGAATTAACGAAACATGGTATATACATATTAATTACTATGGCGCTCATAGGCTGCCGTACGCTCTTATCAGAGGAGTTACCGTGCACGATTCCGTCAGAGTCGATGTCTTCGTAAAGCCACAAACTAATCCATTCAATCTTTCGATTGATGCAGTATTGATCGTTTACACGGAAAGAAAGCTAACGAGGGAGAATTGCAATATCCTCTTGAATGGCATCGTTGCGAATGTCCCCTATGATGCACGATGTCATCCGATGGCATACAATCTGCGACTACCATCCACCGGAGACAAGTCAACGCAATATCTCCGCGTGACGCTCCACTGCGGTGCGGCGTCGTATGATATCCTCCATGAATACGTGCGCCGGCTAGATGAAGCACTGACCAATCCGACAAAAGTTGCAGAAATAGCTGACCGCCCGTACATTCCGAGGAACAGCTAGACTGCAGTTCAAAGTACCTAGATATAAATACCCGCATTACCCGCGAGGGCTCCCGGAAATTTTTGGTTGAGCTCCGCGGGTTGCGGGTTATTTTATTGACATCAATTATTAAATATGTCATATTTAGTTTTTTTGATACCGTTTGCGGATTGCCTGCGAACTAAGCTCGAAGGAGTGTATCATGATCAAGCGAGTTATTGAGCGGCAAGTAGCGCCTATCCATCAAGACTACGATGTAATGTCGGGTGGCGGCATCTGTGCGGATCTTTTGGTGAATGTAAAAGAATCTATCACCAAAGATGGATACAACTTTTTACTGCGACAGGTGACCGACAGCAAGACAACCGGAACTGAAGTTATAATTTTCTCTGAACCGAGAAAATCAGATCAGTATCAGCGCATTGTCGTGACAATTCATATGGGCGACGAATCGCGCAAGATACTCGAAAAGTTCATTGCTCATGTCAGTGCCGTTATCGAAGGATCCGACCTTATTCCTACAGGCACCTGAACAAGGCGCGCGCCCCGTACATGGTTACGGGGCTTTTTTTGAAGCAGCAGTACAGATTGACTTTACTATTGTTTTGTGGTTATATAGTATTCGTTGATGCGTTTTGCGGATCGCCCGTAAAACTTTACTTAAAGGAGCGTATCACCATGACCGACACCCTCGCGCCCGATTACACCTACATGATGGCCGAAGTATTCATGATGCATGACTATCGCACCGGTACCGACGAGCTGCTCGTACTGTACGGCGGCAAGCGGGATGACGTATTCCCGATCGCAGTTGGCTGCCGGCATCATCTTCGCGGAACTGGCGGTGTCACGCAAGTGCAGCTGGATGGCAACGGCAAGCTAAGCCACATCCAGTCCCTGAGGGAGCCTGTCATTTGGCTTCCCGTTAGTTACATCAGCCCGGCCGCCGTATAGCGGCGAACAGTCCCCTTGCAGAACATTGCGAGGGGACTTCTCTTTTTAACACATCCAATGCGTATTTGATCGTTAAGTTAAATAATTATTCCAGCTGGGACGAAATAACTGATAATTCCTACTGTCAACAGTACGACGTACCATATCTTGCGATTGAACTGATACTTCTCAACAAGATGAATAAGTGCTAACCCAACCACGATACCGAGCGGCAGTGCATTGATTGGCATGCCGAGCCATTCGACTGGCGTTTCAAACTTTAGCCATAGCGTAGCTAACAGTAAAAAAACTACTAGCTTTAAAAAATACGTACTTTCACTTTCATCAATTTTTTCATATCCACGACGACTGACAGTCGTACGATTACGCGCGTAGGTTCGCGCGCGATTTGTTTGTTTTTTGCTCATATTACAGACAGTGTACCAGACTTTCCTAAAGAAGCACAACCGTATTGCCAGATCGCGTAACATTTGACATACTAGAGACAATTATTTCAGTAAAGGATCATATGGCAGCGACAAAGAAACCTACCACCAAAAAATCAGCAGCTAAAAAACCGGCAGCAAAGAAAACAACTTCTGCTCGAAAGACTCCGGCAAAAACTGCGACTTCTCGTACCGTACACACCGTAAAAAAAGCCACGCCGGCAGCAAAAGCTGAGTCACGGTCATTGCGTTTGCAAAAAGAGTCAGAAAAATTCATGAGCGTGCGTTTTAATCGCGAGACACTGTACTGGGTCATCCTTGGCGCAATTGTAATCCTGTTTACTCTATGGATCATGCAGCTACAAAGTGATATTTCTGATCTTTACGATCAAATTGAAGTAGCGAATGCAATGAGTGACGAAGCTGACACTCGACTGATGATCAAGTCACAAGAAAAGTAATACGATCAAAATAAAAATACCTCCAGATCAATGGAGGTATTTTTATTTGACAGGTGTTACATACGAATTTCTGCGTCAACACCAGCTGGAAGGCTGAGGTTCTGCAGACTGTCGATTGTCTTCGGTGTTGCGTTTGTAATGTCAATCAATCGCTTGTGTACGCGCATTTCATACGCTTCACCGCCAGTTTTGTAAACGTGTGGTGACTTAACGACAGTATACGTGCTCTTGCGAGTGGGTAGTGGTACTGGGCCAGCAATTTCTGCACCGGTACGGATAGCCGTATCAATGATTTGCTTTGCTGACTGATCGATCACCTTGTGATCATACGCCTTTAGGCGAATACGGATTTTTAGGCCTTCTGCCATGTGTGCTCCCTTTTGTGCAACTTCGTAACCTCATGCCACGAACCAGGGTTATTCTGTCGCTGCTGAGTTCTCGAAGTAATTTAATAATACGCTTCGTAGTATATCGCATACCTCTGTAATTATCAAGGTTTGTTTATTGACGCATTAAAACAATGGTTATATGATAGGTGCACTAGCACCGCTACGCACATTACAAAATGAAGGGCTCAGTGATGGATCGCAAGGAAAAAGGTAAGATTACTGCAGAGATGGCGGCAGTCGGCTTTAGTAGCCGCGAAATTCTCGGCATTATGTACTCAGTTGATGAACTGGAACGCGCCGTGCAAGATCCTCGCTACCAATTCCTGGCAGCGGCCATAAAGTTTACAGTAGGATGCTCCGTGGATCTCGGCGAGGCAGTACCCGGAAAGCTCGTTTCCGATCACCACTTTCCAATGCCGACATCTGAACTTCAGGAGATGATTGACTATCTGGAAAGCAGAGTTTTCACTAAGCGACGCAGTCTGCTTGAAGAAGTCTTCTTCTTCCCTGCGAAGAGATACCAAATCAAATGGGACGAAGAGGCTCGTAATTTCCGCTATATCCAACCCATTAGGGGGAACAAAAAATGTTAGAATGTCCCGATTTTTCCAACGCACGCGACAGTCGCCCTGAAGACGAGCAAAAGATGATTGCCCGTCAACAAAAGGCGGAAGCTCGTGTTAATCGGAAGCTCGAACGTTTTACACGTCGGCTTATCGACCGCGCAACACGCAACTATATGCGTGGCGGCAAAATGCAAGCCACTGGTATGGTGACGGCAAATGATGCGCATTTCTGTCGTGGTATGCGACCCGCGAGTCATATTGCGACACTCCTTCCCGAGGGATGGAGTGTGTCAGAGCAACTTGCAGAGCCATACGGTGTACAGTACGCGGTTACGATTCGCTACTCCGAACACTGTACGTAGCCCTTATTTCCCCGCTTGACCCGTGAAGGCCCCGCATGGCCTTTGGGTCAAGCGGGGTTTTTATATTACCGCATATCTAGACAAAATATAATTTTTATGTCAATATACAGCAGTTAGTCACTTCTACCTATGGAGAACCATGCGTAAAAAGAACTCGCTCCTTTCTGTTGCACTTATTTCACTCCTCTCTCTGACCGCGTGCGGTAGCTCATCCACTGCAGAAACCGATGATTCTGCTACAGAAGTATCCGAGCCCGATCAGGCAAATACCAATCCGCGTGATGGTTGGGTGGATGTTTCTGGAGATGAGAGATTTGCTGTAAAAGCAAAGTGCCTAGGCTCCTCTCTAATTATCGTTGGCTACTATAATGGCAACCTAGCACTCCAGCACGGTGAAGCCAGTGCAGAGTGTACTCAGCAGTAATATACTCATTTACCACTATATCAAGTGAGGTAGTGTCATGAAAAAGATGATCGGAACTGTCGGCGCGTGCGGCCTTCTCTTGATGCTTTCCGCGTGCGGCAGTAGGCATGGGGAATCTGATAATCCCGAGCCAGTGGAGACCGTTACTACTGCGCCAGTAGAAAATACCGATCCGCGCAAAGGAGCCGTGACAATTAACGATCCAAGCGGTGAATATTTCGGTGTAACAAAACTATGTGACGGCACAACTCTGATATATGTGTACTGGAACACAGGTATGGACGTAATCACTGAGAGTCCGGAGTGCGCCCCGCAATAACCCCGCTCATCCATCGAGACCCCGCTTGGCCTCTGGGCTGAGCGGGGTCTCTTTAATTTTATTAGCACACCGGGAAAAGCAGTCGGTAAAATATTTTGCATTTTCATACAAAAGATGCTATTGTACAGTTGCATCATGATCAATGACGTATCGCAACACACAATCAAAGAAAATTAGCAAAGCAAACCCTCTAGAACGAGGAGCTTCCATGTCTATTGTTGACACGCAGCGGTACCTTGCGGAAGGTTATGTGCCCTTCGAAGAGTTTCGTCGAATCGTCGCACTCGAAGCATTGGCTATGCTGAACGAGCTAGTAAAAAGAGATGCCGACGGCGAAGAAGCTATCCAAATTGAACGAACGTTTGATCGGACGCACTTGATGAAGGATGGCGAGCGCGTTCCGCTCAGTGACTTGCAGCGCATTTTCTATGACGCAGTTGGTCCGCTGTTACGTTCATACAGCGCAAACGCAAAAGCATACGCCGATTACCTTGGCGCAGATACGCTCACGAACAATACGATGCATATCATGTGCTACAGAATCTCACTTTGATTCGCTAGCGTCCCGTTCACCCATCGAGACCCCGCTTGGCCTCTGGGCTGAGCGGGGCTCTTTAATTATCAGTAGAATCTTTTAACACGCCCCTGAGTGCTTTTTCGAACCCTGCTCGCAGGAGAATGGGACCAACAATTGCCGGTGCATTCGACAAACATCCTCCCAATTCTGAAAGGGCGTATTTACCTAGGGTAGCTTGTGTTTTTAGAGTTGGGCGGATCTGTATAATTTCGTTTTCATAATCCCTCTTCGCATCGGATATAGAATCAAGAAGATATCCCGTCCTACCAAGTCGATACAGCCACGAATTGAACTGCTTACGTTGCGCGACATCTTGAAATACTTCATCGTCATCAATAGCAACCAATCGGGCAAAATATTCCGCTTCTTCTACAGTCACATCGATAAATTCAACTATAGAGCGTGCGGCATATCGTTCATGTGCGAATTCTACCATCTGTACACTCGCGTTTATCGTCGCCTGTCGGTCTACGGACAATTCTTTATATACCGTCGAGAACTCTTCGGCTTGCGATACGGTAAAGTTAGGGATCGTCTTCCCTACAATAAGACTTTCCAGGTAAGGCTGTATATCCGGTACTTTATCGTCGTCGACCAGAGTGTCAAATTCCCGACTGGCATTTAAGATGGCGCGCCAGTACGTAGTATCTTGATCCGTAACATCAATATCAAACTCTGAGGCAATGTCGCAAAATAACTTTACCGACTGCGGATGATCGTCGCGCTGTACTATATCGAGACGGCACATATCTGCCATCTGAAATACAGCATTACGTACACTGCGCGTATATGCACGTTCACCACCCTGCTCCGCATTTGCTGTACTATCCATGTATGTATTATTACACACCGCGCATATTCCGAATATACAAACAAAGCGCCCTGATTTCTCAGAGCGCTTTGTATAATTAGAGAACTAATTATTTGGTGATTGCTGTAACAACACCAGCACCAACAGTACGGCCACCTTCGCGGATAGCGAAGTTTAGACCCTGTTCCATGGCAATTGGAGCAAGCAATTTAACCTTGAAAGTCAAAGTGTCGCCAGGCATAACCATTTCTTTGTCAGCTGGAAGCTCAACTTCACCAGTTACGTCAGTTGTACGGAAGTA
>JALRDG010000045.1 GCA_023257055.1 Candidatus Saccharimonadia bacterium
TGAGTAGGCGCGAAAGCCGCTGGCTGCATCGGGTAGGTTCGTGTCTGCGGCAAAGTTGACGACCCAACTTCCGAACTGCTGCATTTTCTTTTTAAATGGGGAGAAGTGCTCAATAGTCGCGGTTTGACGGTCGGCAATGACGATATCAGCTCGACCCTCTACGATTGGCTGAACGAGGTCGGCAATACGACCTTGCGGATACTGATTGTCGCCATCGGTATTAACGACGATGTCTGCGCCGTGCTTAAGTGCGTAATCGACGCCATCACGGAATGAACGAGCCAGCCCCATGTTGCGAGTGTGGCGAACGAAATGGGTAACGCCGTGTTCTTTGGCGACCTCAATCGTGCGGTCAGTTGAGCCGTCGTCGATAATTAAGATTTCAACGCTATCGATATTGGCGATTTTCTTCGGGATGGAAGATAGTACGGCAGGCAGCGTTGCCTCTTCGTTGAGGCACGGAATTTGCACGAATAGTTTCATGCTACTAGTATATCATTTTAGCCACGGTAGCCATTGGGATTGCTACTTTGCCATCGCCACGAATCAGCACACGCTTGTTCGATCGAGAGCGCTGCTTTCCAGCCCAGTTCTGCTTCGGCTTTGTCGGCATTAGCATAGCACGCGGCAACATCACCAGGGCGACGATCGGTTATTACGTATGGAACATCTTTTCCGGCAGCTTGAGAAAAGGCGGCAATTAGCTCAAGGACGGACACGCCTTTACCGGTGCCGAGGTTATATACATTTGTGCCTGCTTTTGAATGATCGAGTGCGGCTACATGTCCGCGCGCAAGATCGACAACATGGATATAATCACGAACGCCGGTCCCGTCAGGCGTGTCGTAGTCGTTACCAAAAACATTGACATGCGGCAAACGACCGACGGCTGTTTGAGAAACGTATGGCAGGAGGTTATTTGGAATGTCGTTCGGGTCCTCACCAATTCGGCCGCTTTCGTGCGCACCAACCGGATTGAAGTAGCGAAGCAACGTCACTTCAAATGATGGGTCGGCTGCTGCGCAGTCGCGTAAGATTTGTTCGATCATATACTTTGTTTGGCCATATGGGTTTGTAATGCCAACGCCAGTGCAACTTTCTTCTGTTAGTGGGAGCGATTCCGGCGTGCCGTAAACGGTTGCTGATGAACTAAAGACAAGTTTATGGACGCGGAATTCCTGCATGAGTTTGACGAGCACGAGCGTCGAGTCGATATTGTTCGCGTAATATTCCAGTGGCTTTGCGACCGACTCGCCGACTGACTTCAGGCCAGCAAAGTGAATAGCCGCATCGAAGGTGTCATTTTGAAAAACACTCCGAAGTTTATCTTCATCACGAAGGTCGAACGTGTAGAGTGGTATGGTTGCATTGGTAATTTGTTCGACGCGATGGATAGCTTCTTTATTGCTGTTGGACAGATTATCCACCACGCTGACGGTATGGCCTTCGCTTAAAAGTTCGATAATTGTGTGCGAGCCGATATAGCCGGCGCCGCCGGTGACAAGTATGTTCATACTAATTCCTTCCTATTCCTATGTATTGTAAGCCAGCTTCTTTTACTGCCTGGGGGTTAAGCCGATTGGTCGCATCGACAAGAATGTTGGCTGATGCGTAAATATCTGTTGGCTGCTCGATAAATTCTGGCCAATCGGTCGCGATAATAATACAATCGACGTTTTTGATCGCGGAAGATAGGGTGTCGTGTAGTGCGACTGACGAAGTAATCTCGTGGGATGCTTCTTCGGTTGCTTGAGGGTCATAGGCTGATACACTTGCCCCTCGCTTTGCGAGCATATTTGCCATGACAATTCCAGGCGATCGTCGTACGTCGCTGGTACCTGCTTTGAATGCGAGGCCAAGAACGGCAACGGACGTACCTTTAACGTCTTTGCCGAGTGCTGCTTGTAGCTTATGAACGATATAGCTGGGCATAGAGGAATTGACCGCTTGGGTAGTTTGCATAATTTCAAGATCGACGCCGTTCTGTAGGCCGCTTGCGATTAATCCGCTAACATCTTTAGGGAAGCATCCACCACCATAACCACGCCCTGCGTTCAAAAATGATCGTCCAATCCGCGGGTCTGCTCCGACGGCGTCCATTACCTCGACAATGTCTGCATCGACCGTGTCTGCAAGCTGAGCAATCGAATTAGCGAAAGAAATTTTGAGTGCAAGGAAGGCATTTGCAGTGACTTTTATTAATTCTGCGCTATTTAGACTGGTAGCTATGTATTCACCCGTAGTTGTTCTGATTGCTTCGATTCCGACTACGTTAGCTATTCTTTTACTCTTACTCTCTAGTTGCTTGTAAATAGCAAGGACAGCATCGACTGCGTCGCTTGAATGTCCGCCGGCAACTACACGATCGAAGAAAAGTGTGTCTTCCAGTGCGGTGCCTTCGCGTAAAAACTCTGGATTTGATACGTAGTCAATTTGTTTTTTCTGTTCTGAAAAGAAATCTATGATTGCCTGTCCGGTACCTACAGGTACCGTACTTTTCTGTACAAAGATAGCATCCGGACGGGCGTACTTTGCTGTTTCACTTGCTGCGGCGTGTACATAGGTGAGATTAGAGCTACCATCGGGATTATCGGGCGTACCGACACAGGAGAAAATTATTTCGCTTGAGGGAATGGCTTCCATGTATGAATCGGTCGGGATGAGGGTACCTTTGTTTAGTCCAGCTTTAATCAGGTCATTGAGGCCGGCCTCGTAAAAGAAAGATTTACCTTTTCGGATACTCGAAAGGCGTGATATGTTTGGCTCAAGTAGGTATATCTTATGGCCGAGCTGGGCGAACAGTGCGGCCGTAGTCAGGCCTACGTAGCCGGCGCCTAATATTGTAATCGTCATCTTATTGCCTCCTCCTCTTATAAGTGTAGCATCGGTCGAGTGTTTATACTTATGGTATAATAATAGTATGATTACTGTCATCATCGCTGGAGGG
>JALRDG010000058.1 GCA_023257055.1 Candidatus Saccharimonadia bacterium
AAGCCTTTTGCGACACCACTGTTTGCTTTTGTATGCCCGCCCGATTCCAGTGTCATGATAATTGCAGTAAGGTTCGGATCAATATTGTAGCGTCGCGCCGACTCATTAATTGGCTCTTGCCAACGCTTCACCGTGTCCGGAATCCACGCAGCCGTGATGCCATCGTCATGGAAAGTAGTAATATTTGGCCGTGTTTGCTGCTGGCTCACCCACACGGTCGCCCAGACCGCCCCAACGACAAGCGCGCCAAACAAGAAAGCCGTTACCTCATCCGCGGTAATTTTAACTTTTCTTTTACCCACCCGAAACTTCATATACTCTATTATACCGAAAAATACAGATCAGTGACCCGGCTTACTAGCAAACAAGGCAAAATTACTCACATGGCTCTGCACACCCGTAGTAGTTCGCGCTACATGATACGTGTGACTTTTATCGATCCCGATACGTTCTATGCTAGAGCGGCAGCATTGACTTATCGTGGTGGCGATGTAATAATACGACTCACTAGCCTCGAACTAGTCGCAACTTAAGGTCATCTTGCAGCCAACGGACGAAAGTAGGCCGTCATGCACGCCAATGAAAATCAAGAACTCTCCGCCGAACAAGAGAACGAGCTTCGAAATATCAAGATAAAGAGCAAAAACCTCATTCGAGATATCGAAGCAATGAGGAACGGATGGGAAACCGAGCAGCAAGGATACCAGCTCGATACCAATACTTCGGCAACACTTCCCCCCACAAAGGCACAGACCGCAGCGCTTTTTGCCATTAGCTACGCCGACACGGCTCGTGAGTTTTTGGCACTTGCCGCCGGCAGTAGCCCTTACGAAACGGTTTTAGGTTTTTACGATCTTGGCGCAGAATTTTTCGTCGCCGCAAAGCGCAGCATGGACATCGCTCGGGAGCTAAAATAGAAATTCCTACGAATACTATGACACTCTAGGTGACCAAGTGACCACCCCGCCCGGCGCTACCACATGGTAGTGCCGGGCCTTTTATTTGCAGGCATTTTGTTGTATAGTTTAGTCGACGTGCTTCGGCATTGAACCTTATCGTACGTACCCGCCGACACGCGCCTCGAATCACCGATCCAGAAATGAGGCCATTATGCCGACCAAACATGCGCGCTCTCACGCTATGAAGCAAAAGAAGCGCGAACGCATGGACAAAACACTCCACCTCCTGCGCGAAAAGCACCGTAAAGCAAAGCTGCTGAACGACGTAATCGCACATGCGGAAATGCTCATCCTCAGGATGACAGAGTGCTTTACGAACGACCCTAGTGTCGCAAGCTGTCGTGACCGTTTCGTCATCACCAACTGCCTACCGTTCGCCGAAACGATGTGCATCGGTGAGATCGAACGTCGCGCAAGGCATCACCTCCAGCACAAGTATGCTGACAAGCATATTACATTTACGCTAAGTGACGCTCCGGTGCGACCAGCCAGCGCAGACGAAGAGTGTACCCCATATGAAATTACCGGTACGATCGTCGTTACGCACACTCCCACTGCCCCGTAAGCAGATTGAAGCGTCCCGCTCTCTGCCCACTACGGGGCGCTTCCATATAATTCATTCTGGCACTCTAGACATTAGAGTGCCAATTTTATATAATTAGTTATAGAAAAGAGTTCTTACTACCAATAAAGGAGGAACGCTATGCAAGCACCACAACAAGAACAGATGAAAGCACCGCTAGAGCAATTCGGGCAAGACATCACTGATCTTGCGCGAAATGGCAAACTCGACCCAGTTATTGGTCGTGACGAGGAAATTCGCCGCACCATGCAGATACTCAGCCGTCGCACCAAGAATAACCCCGTGCTCATCGGAGAGCCGGGCGTCGGTAAGACAGCTATCGTCGAAGCTCTTGCGCAACGCATCATTAAAGGAAACGTGCCATCCAGCCTCAAAGATAAACGAATCGTATCATTGGAAATCAGCAGCCTCGTAGCTGGCGCATCATACCGAGGACAATTCGAGGACCGCCTGAAGGGCGTCTTGAAAGAAGTCGAGGATGCTGCTGGAGAGATTATACTGTTCGTAGATGAAATCCACACTATCGTTGGCGCAGGTGGCGGCGAAGGCGCTGTTGATGCCGGCAACATGCTAAAACCCATGCTGGCCCGTGGCAAATTACATATGATCGGCGCCACTACCCTTAGTGAATACCGCCAGTACATCGAAAAAGATGCGGCACTAGAGCGTCGTTTCCAGCCCGTATATGTTGGCGAGCCTTCGCTTGGAGATACGATTGCCATTTTGCGCGGCATTCAGGAAAAGTACGAACTCCATCATGGAGTAAACATCACCGATGAAGCCATTATTGCGGCAGCTGAACTAAGCACGCGCTATCTTCCTGATCGCTTTTTGCCAGACAAGGCCGTCGACCTACTCGACGAGGCGACAAGCGCTCTAAAGATGCAGCTTGAATCAGTTCCTATCGATCTCGATCGTTTGAATAATAAGATCATGCAGCTCGAAATCGAAAAAACATCACTCAAAAAAGACAAATCACCCGAAGCCAAGGAACGTAGGGACGCCATCGAAAAAGAAATTGCGCGCCTAAGAGACGAGACTGCAGTGATCGACGAAAAGTGGCAGCGCGAAAAAACAGCGATAGCCGCCGTGAACGAAACAGCCGAAAAATTAGAGCGTGCACGCACACAACTTGAACTAGCCGAGCGTGAAGCGGACCTTACTACGGCAAGTCGCATAAAATACGGAGAAATCCCTGAACTAGAAAAGGCGCTGCTATCATTCCGTCGCAAGCTTGCGGAAATCCCAACTGACAAACGGCTGCTACGAGAAGCTGTCACACCAGAGGACATTGCTGCCGTCGTCGCTCGCTGGACAGGCATCCCGGTTGCACGCCTCGTGGAAAGCGAAGGTCAGAAGCTTGCACATCTAGAAGATATGGTTCACGAACGCGTTGTTGGCCAGGACCGAGCTATTACAAGTATAGCCAATGCGATTCGCCGCTCTCGGGCGGGCATTTCCGACCAGCGTCGTCCAATTGGCTCATTCTTGTTCCTCGGACCAACCGGCGTCGGTAAAACAGAGGTTGCGAAGAGCCTATCTGAACAATTATTCGACGACGAGCATGCCATGATTCGTATTGACATGAGTGAATACATGGAACGGCACGCCGTAGCGAGACTTATTGGTTCGCCTCCGGGCTATGTTGGCTACGAACAAGGCGGACAACTCACCGAAGCGGTTCGTCGTCGCCCATATTCTGTCGTACTCTTCGATGAAATCGAAAAAGCACATCC
>JALRDG010000126.1 GCA_023257055.1 Candidatus Saccharimonadia bacterium
CGACAGAGGAAGTCTCGGCCGCCGGTGAAGACGTTGAAACTTGTACTTCCTCGATGAACTGCGTCAATGCTTCGGCCGCCGTGGCAGCCGAGAGTTCAGCATCAAGCGCAATCGCATCCGCTCGACCATCGGGCAGCACCCGTGATCCAGCCTCAAGATCGTTGCCAATCGCAACGACAATCGTGTCGAACGATGTACTCCCAGCAATGCTGGTAACATACGTATCCGCCGTACCCTCGGCTCGCACCATGGGCGTATCCGGCAGTACCACGACTGCAACATCGTGCGCTGCAGCCTCGGCACTAAGAAACTCCCTAGTATTGTCATCCAATGACGCACCGGCAGCTACGTAGACGTTATCGTGTTGCAAACCGCTCACGACTTCATCGACATAACTTGCCGCCAACGCATAACTGGGTGAACTAGCCAAGAGCGTTGTCATCCCAAGTAATGCGAGAAATGATCTCGCTGAACGGTTCACGACGCCTCCTAATATAGATAGTCGAATTGTTAAATCGATGCTTCACGAATATCGCGAATCACCGGCGAGGGAAATCCCCTCATAGAAAAAGACTATATCTTCTTGTATGAACTGATTTCAAGGGTAGGGGCGAGGTGAGACACGGAATGTGCCTCACCTCGCCAAACGATTAGAAGTTGTTCATGACGTCATTCATGACGATCGACAGTCGACGCGGGTCGGTTGCGTCGAACACCTGTCCACCAGACGCCTCGGCAATCTGCCGAAGCTCGGGGGCAGGCGCATCAGGGCTGAACAGGATCGGGAAAACCCGCACAGGAGCGTCGTTCGCTCCCTCGCTGTCGTCGCGAAGCTGCTGAATCAGCGCCTCCAAGCCCATCATCGAACCCTCGTCCCGTCCATCAGACAGCACCACAATTGCATTGATGCGACCCGGCTCAGCCGTTTCGCTCATCTGCTGGTGCGCCTTGGCGATGGTGTCGTACAGGGGAGTGCCGTCAGTCGGCTCGAGAGCGTTGATGTCCTGGCGAAGCTGCTCGGCGTCACCACGAATCGGCGACAGCTTTCGCAACTCCTGACTGTTCTGGTCACCATTCGGTCCCAGTCCGGTCGTGAAGGCCCAGAGGCCCACCTCGTCGGTCGGTCGGAAGTGATCGAACGTAGCGCTGGCTGCCTCCTTGGCAACTTCCATACGCGTACGATCATCCGTCGCTCGTTCGCCCATCGAACCAGAAATATCCACCAGCATCATGACGCTCGACGACTTACGGATCTGCTTCCACTGCTCGATCGCCGCCGAAGTCACACTGGCCGACGGCGTTTCGAGCAGCTTCGGCATTGCCGACTGCACGCCATATTCGGCAGTCAGAAGACCGCCGGCCTTGGCCTTCGGATCGATCGAACGGAAACCGTAGTCGTTCAGGATACCCTGAGCGGCAGCAGTCTGCGTGAAGTTCACGAACGCTCGCGCCACAGCCCGCTGCTCCTCGGTTACCCAAGTTGCATCCGGACCAAGCACACCGATCGGGTTGTCACTGACCAGCGACCCCTCCTCCGGATAGATGGCGACCATCTTCTCCTTGGGCGGAGTCAGCTGGGTACCAGGCTCAACGACCGAGCTCGACGGATTACCACGGTTGTAGTTCACCACCGAGGTCTCCTCGACAGCCACCGCCGAGACATATCCCAGCGACTGACCATTCTGGTCACGATCATAGTTGCGCTGCAGAACGTTGCCGGTCGTGCTGCCATAGTGAATGACACACGATTCCAGCTCCTTCGAAAACTTTTCAGCCTTCTTGATGTCATCTGCAGTCAGACCGGAAGCCTTGTCAGTAGCTGCGTACGCCTGCATCAGCAGGGCATTGAGTCCCGTCGTAGAGGTTTCAGGCGCGGTCTTGCCGAGCTTGAAATTACCCCAGGTCGAGGCACCGCTGCCGTACTTACCCCAGCCTTCCGGGTGCATGCACAGGTCGTGCATATCCGAAAGACCGATTGGCTTGTCGGGCCAGCCCATGGCTTTCGCCATGCGCTCCGGCATAGCAAACACCACTGGCGAAACCGCGAACGACTTCGCTTCGGGCACCATCTGCGTGCTGCCGCGAAGGCTGTTAACACGCTCGACCCACTGACTGGATGCCGGCGACCAAATCACCGGCTGACTCTTGACCGTCTCAGTACTGGACCACGGGTCCTCACTGATTGCCAGCAGGCGCGCCGCCTCGCCGGATGAAACATCCTGCGGAGCAATTCGCGCACAGTTGCCATTGACCGTCAGGGCCTTCGCCTCGTCAGTCTCTGCAAACAGCTCGCTGAGCTTGTTGAACATCTCCTTCTTCTCGGGGGAGATTGCCGCCACGACTGGCTCACAGCCGCCGAGGTCACCAAAATCACCCCCTCCGGCAGACGGATCATCCGACCCGCCACCACAAGCAGACAAAAACAAGGCACCGGCCATGGCCAGTGTCAGTGCTATACGTCGATTAGTTCGCATCACGAACCTTTCTTCTCGTTATTGAGGTACGATGCCCACGTTTTTACGGCGCGCACAGTGGTTGTATAATATTATATTTTAAGGTATATGTCAAATATGATACTCGTTTTCCACCTCTATACAGGCGGGTAGGGGCTAGTAGCTAGCGCGCGAGCAAGATGTACGGCGTTCGCCGCTACCGTTTTATTCGTTTTAGCTACCTTTTCTGGCGTTTCCGGTAGGTCTTTATAGTCAACGGTTTGCATCGCCTCGCCAACCCAGTAGGTCGCACCAATTGCCGGAATAGTAAACCCGACATCATTCAATGCCTGAAAAACATTTGCCGTTACGTTGTGCGCACCGTCTTCATTACCTACCACCGCCAAAATTGCTACTTTCCCATACGTTAGTAATCGATCCGATTCGTCATGTTCCGACAATTCCGCATCAAGACGCTCCAACACTTTTTGCGTTATGCTCGATGGATGCCCAAGCCATATAGGCGTGGCGATAAGCAGTATATTAGCGTTCATAATCTTTTTGCGTATCGCCGGCCATTCGTCACCGTCGCCCATATCTATTTCAACGCCGTGATGTACCGTATAGTCCGCAATCCGGATTATTTCAGTCTCTACTCCGTAGGCGTGTAATTCATCAAGTACCTGCCCGGCCAGTACATCGCCTGAAGATATACTTGGTGACGGACGTAGGCTACACGTGAGCGCAACGGCTTTAAGTGAAATAGGGGATATAGATATCATAGTTCAAGTATGCAGCAGGTATAGGTAGTTAGGCTGTAATATTCTTTACGCGTAACGAAGTAACGTTGCTTGAACAGGAAAACGTCAAAAAGAAAAAAGACGAGCAAACAACTCGTCTTTTTTCTATGGTACACCCGACAGGATTCGAACCTATGGCCTTCGGCTCCGCAAGCCGACGCTCTATCCAGCTGAGCTACGGGTGCAAACGCGTCGTTTTCCGCTCAAATGAACGTTCCACGCCGCATGTAACTAAAAAGTACTTTCAGGCCGCTCAAAGATTTTCGAACGCGAACATCACCTAGTGTATCAAATGTCGCCTCTGTTGGCAAGCAGAGGCGGAGCGTATTACAGACGAAGCTTTCGTACCAACTTATCGACCACGCTCAACTGCAGCTCCTGCAGTGGCAATCGCGTACCAAGAAAATCGACAATTTGCTCACCTAGATTTGCCGGGAAATAGACGGTAAGATCTGTCGAAAAACGCTTCGTCGGAATCAGAATAATTGAATACTCACCCTCGTCGCGCACGACACCAAACGCCTTATAATCCGCGAAATGGTGCAACACGCCGGCAATATAAAGCCCTTTCGGACTTAAGGTGTATTTCAGCGTCCGTGGCGGGCGCTTCGCTAGTACAAAAAGAGCGACCGCCATCACAACAATCAGTACGGCAAATGTAATTGCCTTCATAAGAAAGATAGCCACCGCAAGAAGTACGGCAGTAGCGACGGCGACGCCAACAAACCACCCAGTGTCACGCTCCATCTGAATATATTCACTTGCTTTCCATGAGATGACTTCGTCGGATGACGACATATCAGCATTACCTTCGGACTGCTGGTCATCTACGTACGGAGCATCGGTTTCGTTTACGCCCTCTACGAGTGGCTGTACATCAGTTTCTGTTTCGGGATCCGGTTTCCAATAATTACTTTGTTGATCGGGATTCATATGATTAGTATACCATGAGCAGAAAGGCGCAGGTTTGCTCAGTAAAAGTGTCAAATAAAATACACATGCAGCCGCATGCGTATTTTATTTGGCGGAGGAGGGGAGATTCGAACTCCCGCTCCAGGTCTCCCCGGACTAACGATTTAGCAAACCGTCCCCTTCAGCCACTTGGGTACTCCTCCAAGGTGTAACGTAGTGATGTGCTTTTGTAAGCTACATCACTAACTGGTACAAATTGTAGCATAAAACAGTGATCAAGGGTAGTCAAAACCACTATATTTTGCTATTATATGAATAATATTGTTTGATATAGGAATTATTATGAAACGAAGTTTTGGAATATCATTACTTATCGCCACCGTCTTCGCCGCATTATTTGCGGTTGGCGTGCCGGAAGTAAGCTTTGCACAAGTCGACCAAGGTCTTGATGGTGCCATGCAAGTAACCCGCGGGGAAGGCCAACCAACCGAACTGTTCAGCGGCAATGAAGGCGGGCTCGTAAATCGAATCATCACGCTTCTCTTGTTTATCGTTGGCGTGCTCAGTGTCATTATGTTGATAATCGGCGGATTGCGCTTTGTGCTGTCTGGCGGCGACAAATCAAAAACTGACGCAGCAAAAAACACCATTCTGTACGCCATTATCGGTCTTTTGGTAGCATTCTTCGCCTATGCAATCATCAATTTCGTCGTGCAGGCAATCTCTGGCGGCTCGATTGGCGGCGGATCGTCCAATCCATTCGATGGCGCATGGTAATGAAACACCGTTACATAAAAATACCGGCGACCGCCGGTATTTTTATTTGTCTGCTACTTGTCGAATGAGCTGCAATCCTTCGTAAAACCCTTTTCGTGAGTACGGCAAGTCGCGCAAATACCTATACAGACCAGGTTGCACGTTATTTAGCGACTGAACAAGTGTACGTTTTGCCTCGACCTCAGTTTCGGGATGCCGAGACTTCACCATTACGTCATAAAAATCCACTCCGGAAATATCCGAAAGCAGGTCCATACTGTACGCAGCGATTGACGGCGCGGCCACTTTCGGAAGAATAGGGACCGACAAAGATATATGTTCGGCTGGAATATGCAGGTATCTTCCTGGCATTCGTTTATCGAAATCTTTTTCAGAAATACGATCAATACGGCTTGGGAGATCGGTAATTACTTCTTCACGCCAGCGGGCCGCCGTCTCTTCGGCGAACGCCTCTTCAAAGAAGTGCCCAACACCACCACACAGTTCTTCGGCACTATGATTATTCACTTTATTTTTCAACGGGCCCGTTACTGTAAGCACTCTCCGACCAATCATCTCACCGTCTTTTAACATTCGCACGGCATACCCTTTTCGAGTCGCAATGCCTGTTTCATGTGTCTTTTCGTGAATAGCAAGGCTACATAGGTCAATATATCGAATAAAATCAGACTGATACGGCGCTTCTACCATTTGCACCACTCCTTCGGTCGAATTGTACGTGCCGTCAGCCGTAATATCATCAAGTCCGCCCGTCCAGTAAACGGGGCAATCTGGTCGAATACCAATCATCCGCTCGACATACTCAGTCGCAGTCGCGACAATCATCTCAGCGTCACTCGGTTGCTCTATACTCCGCGTGCCGATCGTCTCCAGTGAAGAGTGGATATACTTACCGAGCGAAGTCCGCATAGCTGCTTCGGCAGTAGCGTTGACACGCCGAATACGAGATGGAGTTTCGTTAAGGTCGATATCATACATAGCAAACTCGTTCGCATGCATAGGGCGAGCTTCTTGCATAGGGAGTACTGGTAGTTTCTCCATGGTCAATGAATTATATAATGTTTTATATAATTACGCAAAAGCTTTCTCTGGTCGTTCTACGTATCCAATAGAAAAACCACGCCCAATCAGACGTGGCATTTCTATGGCGGAGAGAGAGGGATTCGAACCCTCGGTACCATTGCTGGCACGACGGTTTTCAAGACCGTTCCCTTCAACCACTCGGGCACCTCTCCGTAGTAAGTGGTCGAGAACCATAGTAACAGATTACGCGTCAGCTGTCCACGGCTGATGAGCAACTACCGCCACCCATACATCAGCAGCACCCGCTCCACGCAGTACTCGTGCAGCTGCTTGCAATGTCGCACCGGTTGTTACGATGTCGTCAATTATCAAATAGATCACACCCGGCTGTACATTATGGGCAACAAATGCCTCGGCGGCCTGCACTTTTCGCTG
>JALRDG010000139.1 GCA_023257055.1 Candidatus Saccharimonadia bacterium
AATATAACATTGCCAAGAAGGGGTATGACAGCCCAAGTGCTATTCAGGATCAGGCAATTCCACATATCGTTGCTGGCCGTGATGTTATTGGCCTCGCAAACACCGGTACTGGTAAGACGGCGGCCTTTTTGCTGCCGATCATCGAACGCCAAAGTGGCATTACGCTTCGCCCAAGCGTACTGATCGTAGCGCCAACTCGTGAACTTGCCCAGCAAATTGATGAGCAGTTCCGGGAATTCTCTAAAGGTATGCAATTGTATTCTGCGCTTGTCGTTGGTGGTATGAACGTTGATCGCCAGATCCGCGAATTAAAGCGCCGACCACATCTTATTATTGGTACGCCAGGTCGCCTTAAAGATCTTCTTGAGCGCCGAGTCTTGCAAATGAAGAACATGACGACACTCGTTCTTGACGAGGCAGACCGTATGCTCGACATGGGATTCTTGCCAGATATTCGTACGCTCGTCGGTGCAATGCCGAAAGAACGACAAACACTATTCTTTAGTGCGACCATCACGCCAGAAATTGAAGCGTTAACCGGAAGCTTCCTGAACGACCCCGTGACCGTCTCTGTCCGTACGTCAGAAACCAGCGATCACGTTGAGCAAGACGTTATTGAGGCACGTGATAAGACCCACAAGGTGGAAATTCTTACTAATCTGCTAACCAACGAAGAGTACGAAAAGGTTCTGGTTTTTGGTGAGACGAAGTTTGGCGTACAGCGTTTGAGTGACCACCTTAGTAATAGTGGTATCTCATCTGTTGCTATCCACGGTAATAAAAATCAGGCACAACGCACGAAAGCTTTGAAGCAATTTCGTGACAATCATGCTCGTGTGATGGTGGCGACCGACGTTGCAGCTCGTGGACTTGATATTCCGAACGTTTCGCACGTGATTAACTTCGATACCCCGCAGACCTATGAAGACTACGTACACCGTATCGGCCGAACTGGCCGTGGTGGTGCAAGCGGTAAAGCACATACCTTTATCGACCCACGTTAACATATCTTATATAAAACACCTCGTCGTCATGACGAGGTGTTTTATATGGGCACAATTAAAGTCCTCATTGATGCCGGCGATGGATGGGTGACTATAGAGTAAACTGTGTCTTAAGACGCGTCAAATGAAGTTATAAAACTTTCAGATGTAGCGTATAATAATTCTATGACCAATATCACTAGAGACGATGTGCTTCATCTGGCACAGCTAAGTAGTTTGCAGCTCGCGGACGACGAAATAGATGCATTGAAAGACGATTTGAGTAACATTGTTGGGTATATCGAGCAGCTTTCTGAGCTCGATACTGAAGGCGTGGGGCCGACGTACCAAGTAACGGGCCTACAGAATGTATGGCGCGAAGACACGGTAGATGATGGAGGCGTGGGAAGAGAAACGCTACTTGCGTTAGCGCCTGATCAACACGACTTTCAAGTGAAAGTGCCGAAGGTATTATAGTATGACGAAAATTAGTGATTACAGGGGCCACACTGCTCGCGAGAATGTCGAACGAGCGCTAGAGAAAGCAAAGTCTGTCGAAGAGTATAATGCGCTTCTGAGTTTAACCGAAGTGCGTGCGCTTGAGCGAGCCGACATGGTAGACCGCGGGGAAATCACCGGTCGCCTGGCTGGCGTTCCGTTTGTCGTAAAAGATAATTTCTTAGCATTTGGCGCGCCTACTACGGCCGCAAGTAAAATGTTAGCTAACTTCAACGCACCACTGCAGGCGACGGCGGTCGAAAAGCTCGAAGCCGAAGGTGCTATTTGCATAGGAAAGGCGAACCTTGACGCTTTTGCGCATGGCGGAAGTACGGAGAACTCGGCATATGGACCGACAAAAAACGCCTACGATACGGCAAGAGTTGCCGGTGGAAGTAGCGGCGGATCGGCGGTCATTACCGCACTTGACGTTGTCCCATTTGCACTCGGCACCGATACAGGTGGTTCTATTCGCCAGCCGGCAAGCTTTAATGGTGTCGTTGGCGTAAAGCCGACATACGGCTCGGTAAGTCGCTACGGCGTCGTGGCAATGGCGAGCAGTACGGATACGATCGGCTGCTTTGCGACGACAGCAGCTGACGCACAACTTGTCATGGAGGTTATGGCTGGTCGCGATGATAAAGACATGACGACCTTACATGAGGATTTTTATGGTGCCGAGCAAGTAAAGCCTGGCCAAAAAATCGGCCTTATCAAGCAGTTTATGGGCGAAGGCACTGACCAAGAAGTTCGTGAAAAGATTCTAGCATATGCGGAAAAATTACGTGCAGCGGGTCATGCAGTCGAAGAAGTTGATCTTCCAATCGTAAAACATACGCTGGCGATGTACTACATTATCGTTCCGGCAGAGATTAGTAGTAATCTGGCTCGATATGACGGCATCCGCTATGGCTATCGAGCTGAAGGTGTACGGACGCTGACAGAACTGTACGGACGCAGCCGTGACGAAGGATTTGTGACCGAAAACAAACGGCGAATTATGATTGGCAGCTACGTGCTTTCAAGCGGCTTTTTCGATGCATATTATCAGCAAGCACAGAAGGCGCGCACGTTACTGATTCGGGAGTATGACGAACTATTCGAAACATACGATGCATTAATTGGTCCAACCGCGCCAACTCCGGCGTTTGGCATTGGTGAAAACACCAACGACCCGATTAAAATGTATCTTGCCGATATCATGACCGTACCGCCAAGTCTCGCTGGACTTCCAGCTATTAGCGTGCCAGCCGGAGTTTCTCAAAGCGGACTACCGATTGGGGTGCAAATTATTGGGCCAATGAAAAGTGATGCACGGCTGCTTGCGCTTGCCGACAGTCAGGAGGAGAAATAAATATGGACGAATCAGTATTACTATTTTTTGCAGCATTGTTGATTGTCGCGGCACTTCTGTTTGCAGCAATGACACTCACTCGCCGCGGAACTGATCATCTCGATCAAGACAAGTATCGTAGCCGATGGATGGCAATCGAACAGAAATTCGAGCGGGACAATAGTGCGACATTCCCGCTAGCGGTTATTTATGCTGATAAACTTGTCGATGCAGCTCTTCGTGAACGTGGCTTCAAGGGTGAGACGATGGGGGAGCGAATGAAGAACGCCGCTGCCGCTTGGTCAAATGCCAATGCGATCTGGACGGCGCACAAATTACGCAATCGTTTGGCGCATGAGGCGGATGCCGAGGTAAACTATGACGAAACGCGGCGCGCCCTGGCAGGTTTCAAACAGGCATTAAAAGACCTGGGAGCGATATAATGACCGCACAAGATATTCTCGATTCATACGAAATGACGATCGGCATTGAATGCCATGTGCAGCTAGCGACAAAAACAAAGCTTTTTAGTTCAGCAGATAACAACGCCCGTGACGCTGCGCCAAATACTATGACGCACCCGATTGACTTCGGGTTGCCTGGCATGTTGCCGGTACTCAATAAAACGGCAGTCGATCTTGCTATCAAGGCAGGTAAGGCACTTAACAGTAAAGTTGCAAACGTCAGCCGTTTTGATCGCAAGCATTATTTTTACCCTGATTTGCCGAAAGGGTATCAGACGAGCCAGATGTACGAGCCTATCATCTTGGCTGGATATATCGATGCGCCGCTTGAAAACGGTGAGTCTGTGCGTGTTCGGATTCATCACGCCCATATGGAAGAAGATGCAGGAAAATTGACACACCATAGTGACCATAGCTTGGTGGATCTAAACCGTGCTGGTACGCCATTAATTGAAATTGTATCGGAACCGGATATTCATTCCGCCGAGGCGGCAAAAGCGTACGCGACTGAGTTATATCGACTGATGACGTATGCGGGCGTGACACACGGCGATCTTTATCATGGAAATATGCGCTTCGACGTTAATATTTCTGTCGCGAAAAAAGGAGCCACAGAGCTCGGGAAGCGAGCGGAGGTAAAGAACCTTAACTCGTTCCGTAGTGTCGAAAAGGCGGCAGAATACGAATTCCGTCGTCAAGTTGCACTACTGGAGGCTGGTGAACGAGTCGTTCAGGAAACGCGCGGCTGGGATGACGCAAAGCAGGTAACTAACAGTCAACGATCAAAGGAAGACGCACAGGATTACCGATATATGCCCGATGCAGATATTCCGCCAATCGTTCTTACGGACGAATATATTGCTGAAGTACAAAAAGAAGTACCAACTTTACCGTACGAGTATCGTGAAATTTTTTCAGCTTTAGATGTCGATAGATCTGTAATCGGAGTATTGCTGTCTAATCAAGACATTGCAAAATTAATGCTGCAGGTAGTCAAAAGTGACAAATCTACAGGTCATCATGCTGAAATAATCGCAAATCTCTTTACTAGAATAAAGCCGCACGATCCTGATACATCAAACGAAAGCGGTGATCCCGAGAATAAAGCAATCGGACTTTTAGTGTCGCAGCACGCGGAGAGTCATGGCGATGGGAAAATTATTGCAGATTTTATTGATGTAGCAACAATGTTTAATAATGAAGAAATATCTTCTAACGCAGCAGAAACCATCTTTTTATCAATTTTGAACGGTGAAACAGATCCTCGGCAAATTGCCGAAGCTCAAAACCTTTTGCAGGTAAGTGATGAAGGCGAAATTGCCAAAATTGTTGATGAGGTTTTGGCGGACCCGGCGAGCGCTCGCTCACTCGAAGATATACGTGCTGGCAAGGATAAAGCAATCGGCTACTTAGTTGGCCAGGTTATGAAGAAATCGCAAGGTAAGGCAAATCCAGCCTTGGCGCAAAAACTTATCCGCGAAAGATTGTAGGTGTATGGAAAGCTGGAAGAAGATAGCACCCGACGAAGAAATTAAAGTCGGTTGGCGACGCCTTGTTAAAAAAACCTTCGAACAGCCTGACGGAGAGCCAGCCGAGTACGTGACAAAAGATAGAATGGGAAGCGTTTCTGGCGCCGTAATTGCGCTGACGACAGATAATAGAGTAGTTGTCGCGGAGCAGTTTCGCCCCGGTCCGGAAAAGATTATGCAAGAATTGCCCGGCGGAGGTGTTAATCCGGATGAGAATCATCAGAATGCTGTCATGCGTGAACTTCTCGAGGAAACGGGCTATACGAGTAGTGATGTAGTATCTCTCGGTACTGTATATAAGGATGCCTACACGAATACTATCAGTGAATATTACTTGGCACGCAATTGTGAGCAAACTGATCGGCAGTCGCTTGACGAAGGCGAATTTGTAAACGTACGACTTATTGCGATTGACGAGCTGTTTGAAAATGCGCGTACTGCAAGAATGACTGATACTGAAGCGGTTTTTCTTGCGTATGAGCAGCTGAAAGCTATAAATCAAAGGGAGGGACAGTAATGGACGCACCAACAAAAGCAATCATCTGTGCAGCTGGATTGGGAACAAGATTTTTACCGCAGACAAAAGCAATGCCAAAAGAGATGCTCCCAATTATTAATCGTCCGGTTATCGAGCTGATTGTTCGTGAGGCGGTGGCTGCTGGCGTAACAGACATTATTATCGTGACCGGTATTACAAAACGTGCGATTGAAGATCATTTTGATCGATCGAACGAGCTAGAGCAAGAGCTGCGAGATAAGGGGAAGAATGCCCTTGCCGAAGAAATTCAGGCAGTAGCCGACATGGCAAACTTTGTGTATGTACGACAAAAGGGTCTACCAAAGGGTAATGCGCGACCAATTTTGAATGCGCAGCATCTTGTGGATGGCGAGCCTTTCTATGTGTTCTTTGCTGATGATTTCTTTCGTAGTGAAGTGCCGCGAGCAGTGCAGCTTCGTGATGCGTACCTAGCAACCGGTAAGTCGGTGATATCTCTTATTGAGGTCGATAAAAAAGATGCCGATAAGTATGGTATGGCAGCAATTGGCGAAGAGAAAAGCGATACGTTGTTTCAAGTTAAAGAGCTCGTCGAAAAACCGGGCGAGGAAAAGACGCCAAGTACGTTTGCGTCAGTAGGAGGTTACCTACTAACACCAGACATTCTACCGATTATTGCGCAGGAAAAAGTTGGCAAGGGTGGCGAAATTACACTAGCGGATAGCATTAATGAACTTGCGCACACCGATGCGGTCTATGGAAAATTTATTGACGGGGTTTGGCATGACACTGGCGATCCACTTAAGTACGTACAGGCAGTTGTCGACATGGCACTTGCCGACCCGTCGTACGGCCAGCAGCTTGAAGCCTACTTACGAGATCGATTATCGTAATATTGTGAAGTACGTCACAATAATGAAACAATACATGAAGTATACTGATAGGAAAGTCAAGGAGAATATATGAGCGGAGCAGCAGAGGTATTAGTAATCATTTTGGCAGTCGTGTTAGCGGTTTTTCTTGTGCTAGCTATCGTACTAGTTGTGCTGATGATTAAAATTACTAAGCAGATCAAAAGTGTTACGCAAACCGCCGAACGGACCGCGGCGAGGAACCCCGTAATATTGTACATCGCCTCCATCGCCTCCATTTCCGCTGTTCGCCGTAAT
>JALRDG010000143.1 GCA_023257055.1 Candidatus Saccharimonadia bacterium
AAAGCTTTTCTGCAGCATATTTATGGTGAGCTAGAAACCAGGGTTGGATTTCGACTGTCTGATGGCCTGAGTGATGAGCAATTGGAAGAGTTCGAGAACATCATCGAGAAGAAGCCAGGTGCTGTCGATATGTGGCTGTCCCGCAATGCACCAGATTTTCAGAATGATCCGGCGTTTCAGAACCTCATGCTTACTACCAAGCTGCCAGCGGATGATCCACGCCTCCGTGATGAATATACCGCCACGAAGTGGTTGGCAGTGAATCGACCAGACTATCGACAGGTCGTTGCCGAAGTTATGGCTGATTTAAAAAAAGAGATTGTCGCGAATCGCGACACGATTATCGGCTAACGACTACTTAACGTAGCCACGTACGAAGTTTTCCGCAGGCATAGATTTGCCACTTGGTGCGATAACTTCGTTGATACAGAGAAACCGCCCGTCAGCAAAAGGAATTGCTAGCGGGTGGTTTTCGTTATCGGCTACGTGTGCTTTTGTGACGATGACGTCGTTGCCGTATAGGGTGAGCTTTGATTTCGGAAAGCCACGATAGGCGCGGATATGACGCTCGGCCTGGACGGCGGTCATGACGGCAGGATCGAGCAATGCATCAGATTTTTGTAGAAGCTGGCAATAGCTTGCTAGGGCGTCATCCTGCGGCTTTGGCTGAAGATCGCCAGAGATAGCTTGCGGTAAAATCTGAAGCAGCAGACGTGTTCCTTCGTGGGCCAGCGTGTCGTATAAGGCCGGCTTTGTTTCGCTGCCAGTAAGAGGATAAGAACGCTGAGCATAGATAGGGCCGGCATCCATCTGAGCGGTGAGCTGCATGATAGTAACGCCGGTTTCGGTGTCACCGTGCAAAATGGCAGATTCGATTGGTGATGGGCCGCGGTACTTTGGCAGTAATGACGGGTGGACATTAATGATGCCCGGGGTGAATAAATCAATTAATGATTGTGGGATAATTTTTCCGTAGCTCACCAGCACACCAGCCACTGGGGTTAGCGAACGAACATCGTCGTAGATGTCACGTACGTTGACTGGCTGCCAGACGGGTATGTTATGTGCAAGCGCGAGTTGCTTGACAATTGGCTGCGTTAGCTGGTGGCCGCGACCTTTTTTACTGTCGGGCTTTGTGACGACGGCCGCGATATCATATCCGGCGTCAATGAGCCCCTTGAGAGCGGTCGAAGAAAAATCTTCAGTCCCAAAGAACAGGATTTTCGGCGATGTGTTCATGGTAGTCTAGCGGCTGTAGGTCGCCGTCCTTGTCGAGTTGATAAAATGCTTTGTCATTGTCTTTGATATGATCAATAAAGACAATGCCAAGCGTGTGGTCGATTTCGTGCTGTAAAACGCGAGCCAGGAAGCCTTCGGCCTTGACGCGTACTTCATTGCCGGCTGTATCGAGCGCCTTTACACGCACTTTGCTGTAGCGGGGAACTTTGCCGTAGACTTGTTTGACGCTCAGACAGCCCTCGTAATCCTCGATGAGCTCGCCTTCGTATTTGACGATTTCTGGATTGATGAGGGGCGTGAATTCCCGGATGGCTTTGTCATCGAAGTCGCTGCGGACAATGACCACACGCTCCAGGCGATCTACCTGTACGGCAGCCAGGGCTGCGCTGATTTCGTGCGGACGTGAGTCCTCCCAATCGATAGCTGCTGCGGTCATATCGTCAATGAGGCGAAGCGTTTGCTCCGTAATGACGTGTACTTTTTGTGATTTTTGCCGCAAATGTGGATTGGGCAGGGTTATAATATTTTCTTTTTTCATTACTTCTTATTATAGCTTAAAACAGAGAAGAAATGAACGTCTACGAATAGATAAGGCTACGTTTAGTGATCATCGTGCCAGGGTTGCCTTCGAGTTGGTAGCTGATCGTGTAGCCGACACAGCGCTCGCCTGATGCTGTGCAGTCAAAGCTGCCGCCAGGCGGAGTGCGCCCAACGTAGCAGTATTGGCTGGTGCTGTTGGTGCCGTTAGCCCAGCAATAGCTAATAGTGGCAGTACTGCCAGGTACTTTAACGACCGATTCCGGAATTTTTAGCATAGTAGCGCGAAAAGTAGCGTCACGGACGTCACTGACGGCAGGGTAGTAATTATTTTCAGCATAAAATAATTCAAGTGCCTTATGAAGCTGATTGACGTCACTAATGCGTTCGGCGTCACGTGCTCGAACTTGTACACTGTTATATGCAACGACTGATATGGCAGCTAAAATACCGATGACGACAATAACAATCAAAAGCTCAACAATAGTGAAACCGCTTATGGCTTTCTTCATGGTGATAAGTATAGCATATGCGCACTAGCAATCGGCGCGATAATTGGGGACTGGAACCAGTTTTTGCTGAGCAGACCAGCCAGTAATGAACGGCCGAGAATATATGCCAAGATCATCTTTTACGCAAACGGTATTCGTTTCGTTCTCGTCAATAAAATACGGTCGTCCCCACGGATCGACAAGGTTATTGACGTTGACTCCGCTTGCAGTGGCAAGGAGGTTTAGTGTTTGTGTGTAGTCGGCCCAGCAGTCGCTTGCTACTGTTTTATTTGCCAAATCGGTGCCGTTTGGCAAGGCTTCGCAAGAGCCTGATGTCCATATTGATCCGGTGATGTCAGTCATCAAGCGGCCTTCTAGTACGCGGGCCGATTGAATAGCCTTACTCAGTGTTGCTAGGTCACTATTGATTTTTGCGGTCCGAGCTCTGTCCTGTACACCGTTGAATGCGACAACGGTGATGGCTGCCAAAATACCTATGATAACAATGACGATCAAAAGCTCGACAATGGTGAAACCGCTCGTGGTTTTCTTCATGTGCTTATCATACTACAGTAGGCTAATGGGGTCGAGTTCGTACTGCCAGTTTTTCGGTGGTAGGTGGTCGAGCAATGCAATGAGATCGGCACGCTTCGATGACTTGACGGTGATCTGCCAGCGGTACGTGTCACCTTGGCGTTCGTAAAAACTTGGTGTCGGACCGAGCAGTTGAACGGTAGGCGGGGCGACGTCGCGCAAAGTGCGGGCTAGCGTTTGGGCGTTTCGGATGGCGGCACCTTCGGATTTATATACGCAGGTGAGTTTTAATAGATAGCTGAACGGCGGGAAATAGCCTTTTTTGCGCTCGGCAAGCGTAAGCTGATAAAAATCCGTATAATTTTGTGAAAGTCCGTAAACGACGGCCGGGTGTTCTGGCTGATAACTTTGCACGATGACTTTGGTCGGATGGTGACTGCGACCTACTCGGCCAACTACTTGGGCTAGAAGCTGAAAGGCCCGTTCTGGTGAAGTGTAATCCGGTAGGCTGAGTCCACTGTCGGCCTGAATGACGCCGACGATGCGTAAGTGTGGCAGGTCGAGGCCTTTTGCAATAACCTGCGTGCCAATAATGATGTCAATGTCGCCGTCGTACAGTGCCTGGTACTGCTTGTCGACGGTAAGGTCACTGTCCGTATCGCCGTCGAAGCGGCGAACGCGAGCTTGCGGAAAGAGGTGTTGTATCTCGGACTCAACCATTTTTGTGCCAATACCTTTATGGATAATTTCGGCCGCATGACATTGCGGGCAGCTGGTTGGAACGCGTTCGGTGTGGCCGCAAACATGGCAACGAAGATGGTGCTTGTCGGTATGGAGTGTCAGTGGCAAGAAACACTGGGGGCACATGGCCTGCCAGCCACAGCTTTCGCACAGCGTCGTGCTAGCGCTGCCACGGCGGTTATGAAAGAGAAGGATTTGTTTGCGTGCTTGCAGTGTTTCTTCGATTGCAAGTAGTAAATCATTCGACAAAAAACGGTGCCGGCTAAAGTGTCCGCGCTTGGTCATGTCGATACGTACGATCTGCGGTTTTATGGTGTCCGTTTGCGCCGAGGAACTCATGGTGATGATAGGGCGAGTTGATTGCTCTGCCAGATAATAGTCACTGACACTTGGAGTGGCGCTTCCCAGGATGACTTTTCCGCCGTGGTGGTGAGCGAGAATGCTGGCAACGCGTAATGCGGAGTAGCGCGGGGACTGCTCCTGCTTAAAGCTTGGTTCGTGACATTCGTCGATAGCAATGACGCCGATATTTCGAAGGGGGAGAAAGAGGGCAGAGCGAGGACCAATCGCCACGCGCGGTTTCTCGCTATGAAGTGCTTCTTTAAAGGCAGCGTGTCGCTCGGCTTCGGTTTGGCGCGAGTGAGTGAGAATGATGTCGTCAAAATGGTTTGCAAATTCTGCGACGAGTTGACTGGTCAGCGATATCTCGGGAACGAGGATAATGGCGGACTTTCCGCTTTCGACGGCCTGACGGGCTAGCTCAATGTAGACGGCTGTTTTGCCGGAACCAGTAACGCCGTGCAGCAGGGCGGTCCCTGGGCTCATTTTTACAATGATGTCAATTGCACGCTGCTGATCTTGCGTGAACACAAAATTTGTTCGATTACGAGAAATAACAGATTGGGAAGTAGAGGTTTTTCGACGGTTTTTGGTTAGGCCGCGCGGGAGGACCGTCTGTAGGACGGTGGCAAGATGGGTGTGGTAATAATCGCCCATCCAGCGACTTGTTTCGACCAGGGCGACAGGAAGAGGTGCTGCTTCTATGACACTCTCAATAGATTTCGTATCGTAAGCTGGTTTTTTAGTTGCGGCAACGACGACGCCGATAAGCGTTTTCTTACCGACTGAGATAGTGACGAGGCTTCCGATAGCGAGCTCTTCATCAAAATGATACGTGAACCAACCGCTACTTGAGCGAACAATGGTAGTCGGGGCGACGTCATAGTAGTGCATTACTCTTAGTATACTGCTAAAATAAGCGTATGTATTTTGAGAACCGCGCAGAAGCCGGCCGAATGTTGGCGGATCAACTCTTTGAGAGCTATCGTTACGAGAACTGTGCGGTTGTGGCATTGAGCGACGGGGCAGTGTTAGTGGGTGAACAAATCGCCGCCGTACTGCACTGCGTCCTAACATTACTTGTAACGGAAGAGATTCAAATCCCTGGTGAAAATATGGCATTTGGCGCCGTATCGCAGGGTGGTGGTTTTACATACGACGGCTCGCTATCGCGCGGGGAAATCAGTGAGTATACGAATGAGTTTTATGGGTACTTAGAGGAGCAGAAACGAATAGCTTTTCAGAATATCAACCGTCTGCTTGGCGATGGCGGCGTAATCGATGTCGATCTGTTGCGTGACCGGACAGTCATTTTAGTGTCCGACGGACTGGACCGTGGTGCGGCGATTGATGTTGCGGTGGACTTTCTGAAACCAATTCGCATCGACCGGCTGGTGATTGCAGCGCCGACCGCCAGCGTGCCGGTTATCGATAAGTTGCATGTTATTGCCGACGAGCTTCACGTGCTTGATGTAAAGGAAAACTTTATGGGGGTGGATCATTACTATGAAAATAATTTCATCCCGACGCACGAAGAGACGGTGGCAAAGATCAATCAGATTGTTCTCAATTGGCTGTAAGACTACTTGCTGGTTGTTGTAAGATTGTGCTACTATAAGAATACGAATTGGGACCGGAGAACGGCGAGTTTGAGAAAAGAAGGAGAGGCATGTTAGACGTTTTTATCACCTCACGGGTGCGGCGAAAAATTGTAGTGGTATACGCGAAATATCCTGATTTCCACACGCACGTCCGTGGTTTGGCGAAGTTAATTAAAGAAGATCCAGGCAACATTCAACGTGAACTGAAGCGCCTTGAAAAAGTTGGTTTTCTGACAAGCGAAAAACAGGGCAATACCAAAATCTACTCGACCAATAAACAGTTTCCGATATTCAAGGAACTACAGAGCATTGTGATCAAATCACAGCAATCCGCCGCGCGGCCAAAGCGACCGTCGGCAGACGTGCAGCCGCGCTAACAGAGCAAAGGAGGGGGTTTGACGGTTTTTGACCGTATTTTAGAGGCCAGAGGGCTGACCGGTAAAACGCGCAGCGCTTTTTTGTCACCAGATTATGCTGCTAAGCATGATCCTTTTTTGTTGCCCGACATGGATAAGGCAGTCGAACGGCTCGTTCAAGCGCGCCAGCAACAAGAGCATATTATGATTTACGGCGACTATGACATTGACGGCTTAACGGCGACGTCGGTTTTGCTTGATGCCTTTGAAAGTTTTGGCTTTGAGCACGTCGAGTCATTTATTCCGAACCGTTTCGTCGAAGGTTACGGGCTGACGATTGACGCCGTGGAGCGGATTGCCGAAACAGGCGCGCAACTTATTGTGACTGTCGACTGTGGTAGTTTAAGTGAAAAAGAAATTATTCGGGCGGGCGAGCTGGGTGTTGATATCATCGTGACCGATCATCACAATGTTGCGCCCGTCCAGCCGCCAGCGATTGGTGTGATTAATCCAAAGCGGCTTCTACAAGATTACCCGGATGAATATGAGAATTATATTCTGAAACCTAGCTCTGGTATGCAGGGCAAAATCTACCCATTTCTTGATCTGGCTGGTGTCGGCGTCGCGTTTAAATTAGTCCAAGCATTACAAACGAAGCTTGGCGGACTGGAAGAAGGGCAAGAAAAATGGCTGCTTGACTTGGTGGCACTTGGAACGGTGTGTGATATCGTGACGCTACGCGATGAGAATCGGGCAAATGTGTTTTGGGGATTAAAAGTGCTGTCGCGGACCCGTCGTCCAGGATTAAAAGCCTTAATGGCTGTCAGCGGAGTAGAACAGTCAAAGGTAAACGCCCGCAGTCTTGGTTTTGGACTGGGCCCACGTATGAACGCGGCGGGGCGACTCGAAACCGCGCAGTATTCACTTGATATGCTCCGTGCCAGCGACCCGATGGATGCGCTCGAAAAAGCCCAGCGACTTGATGCTATGAACGTGGCGCGTCGCGCCGAACAAGACAAGATTTTCAAGGAAGCCTTAGTGCAAGCCGAGCAGTATAAAGACCTGCCTGTATTGGTGGTGAGTAGTCCGGGCTGGAATCACGGCATTATTGGCATCGTGGCCGCTAAGTTACTGGAGCGCTACAAAAAACCGACGTACGTACTAGAAGAAATGGGCGAGGAGGCCAAAGGTTCGGCTCGTAGTTATGGTGACTTTTCGGCGGCTGATGCTATTCGGGCGAGCGACGATATTGTCACGAAAGGTGGTGGCCATAAATTAGCCGCCGGCGTGACGCTGCCGACCGCCAATATTGCCGCGTTTCGTGAACGCGTCAATCAGTTTTATCGTGATCAGAACTTATTTAATCAGCAGGCGCTTCTGCTACCAAAAGCCGACGTCGACGCAGATATATCCGAGGTGACGGAGGAACTGATTGAGCAGCTGTCGCAGCTTGAACCGTTCGGTAGCGGTAATCCGCAGCCGGTTTTGCGTTCAAATAATCTGACGGTGATGTATACGCGTCGCATGGGTGCCGAATCGCAGCATGCGAAACTGGAGCTTCGCGGTGATGCGGGCAGGTCGATGCAGTTTCTGGCCTTTAATGCGCCGAAACATTTCTTTGTCGAGCCTGGCGAATCAGTTCACGTTTGGTATCAACCGGATGTTAACGAGTGGCAGGGTCGGCGAAGTGTTGAAGGGCGATTACTGCATCTGGAGCTAGTGGAATAGCGTGTGATGCTTATGGTAGTACTGGGGTAGTGGTGGTTGCGATTGAGATATTGGCGATAATTGCATTCATGACATACGACACTGTTCGAGATAGAGCGAATACCAGGCCGTCGTGGTGTGGATCGTGGCTGTCATCTGGCGAGAAGGGCTCGGATACGAAGAGGTCTTCGGTAAATTCAGCTGGAATTGCCGAAGGCGTGTCGCTCGATCAGGTGCAAATTGCGCAGGCGAACGGAACGTACGGAATGGTCAGAAAAGGTGATAATATTCACGATATGAGAACTGGCGACGTCTATAGTGAGGGTGAATATGCCGTCTATGTCGAAAATCAGAAGCGCCAAGCAGCTGCTCAATGTAGTATATTTTAACCATGATGGATAACGCCTGGCTCGTGCGAAGAGCATAAGCGATATGGTACTATAGGGACATTGTGAATCGTACAAAAACAAACACTCCTGGGTTTACTATTGTCGAGTTACTAATCGTCATCGTAGTGATTGGGGTATTGGCAGCAGTTACAGTCGTTGCTTTTAACGGTATTCAGCAACGAGCCAACAACACTAAAACCCAGCAAGCCGTCGCAGCCTATGCAAAGGCAATGATTCTGTATGCACAAGATAATGGTGTATATCCACTTCCGACAAACCTTGTGTGCTTAGGCGATGAGTATACTGAAGCTGAGAAGTGTGACGGGAGTGCGGATTTAACTCGTGCGGCAGCGCTTAAAGTGGTTCTTGAAGAGTATCTGCCGGGCACTCCGCCGAGACCGGCTATAGCGGACGTTGGAGGTCGTCGTGGAGCGCTGTATCATGCTCAAAGTTATATTTTATTCACCCAGGAGGGGGTAACACAATGTCCGAGTATTGGCGGTACGACCCGTACTCTTGGGGATACTGCAGTAACGGGCGGCATGTGGTGTCGGGCCTCATTGCCGGCGCTGTAGTAGATGATTTTTTAAGTACGCTGTATCGCATACTGTTTATGGTAAAATAGAGCCAATATGAATCGTACAAAAACAAGCAGTACAGGTTTTACTATCGTCGAGCTATTAATCGTCATCGTGGTAATTGGCGTGTTGGCGGCGATTACGGTCGTTGCGTTTAATGGCGTTCAGGACAGGGCGCAGCAATCAAAGATTGACTCCGATATCGCGACTATCGTGAAGGCGGTACACTTGGCTCGGACTAATGTAGACACTAATCTATTTACGATCACTGGTGATTATACAGACGAGCATTGTTTTAATCAGGTTAGTGGAACAGACTTGGCGGCGTTGCCGCAGACACACGAATGCTGGACGAAATATCATGCTGCATTGGACGACGTAAGTAACGCGAGCGGCATGAACATTCGCGACCTGAAAGATCCGTGGGGGCGTCCGTATTACTTTAACGAAAACGAAGGTGAAGGTTCGTGGGCTACCTGTACGCAGGATACAATGGGCGTGTATTCGCGACCTTTCGTGCAAAGTACGGCCACTGTCGTGCAATCAATTCCTCTTCATACTACTGCGTGCTAAATGAATGGCGATGAGCATTGATGCATACTGCTTGTGGTAAGATAAGGATAATGAGAAGCGCAAAAAATACACAGCACTCTACTGGGTTTACTATCGTCGAGCTGTTGATTGTCATCGTGGTGATTGGCATTTTGGCGGCAATTTCCGTCGTAGCGTATAACGGTGTTCAGAATCGAGCCAATGACGTCGCGGTAAAAAGCGATCTTACGAGTATCGCGAAGCAATTTGATTTGTTTCGCGCGGTAAACGGACGGTATCCGTATGGCACCACGGAGCTTACGAATATGCGACTGAAGGTAGCGAAAACTGCCTATGGTAATGGATTTTCCAGTAGCCAGCATAATTTACTCTATTGCAGAGTGGCGGTTGGAAGCGAGCCGAATGCGTTCGCACTTGTCGCCTCGAGCAAATCGGGAACTGTCTTTACTTATACGTCGATGGGGAATACAACAACGTCGGCGAATGCTTGGTCGCATACCGCCTCAATGAACATCTGCATAAATGCGGGTATTCCTCAAGCGGAATCGGCAGACCGGGATATATTCTATTTGTATAACGCCTGGCAGTATGGGGTGTAACTGCTAAAAGTAATACGACCAAGACAATGCTTGGTAAATATGGTATGGTATAGACGTCAACAGGGTGTTGACGTTTTTTGTAGTAAGGGGCACATTAACATGTTAGGTACATGGAATTTGTCAGAGTTGTATTCTGGCCCGAATGACCCGGCGATTGAGCGCGATATGCAACATGCCGAAGAGCGTGTCGCGGCGTTTGCCGCCGAATGGAAGGGGCGAACCGATTACCTAGAGGATCCCACAGTGCTGCGTGCGGCGCTTGATGCATACGATACGCTGGGGCGTGACGTAGGTACGGGCGACAAACCGAGCTACTATGTGACACTCGCAAGGGGTATTAATCAGGGTGACACGGAACTGAAAGCGCTTCAGTCGTCACTCAGGAAGCGCGCGGTAGCGATGAGCAACAGCCTGCAATTTTTCGAGCTTACTATCGGTAAAATCGAAGAATCAATGCAGCGTAAGATGCTTGCGTCCACTGAACTTGCGCCGCACCATGTGTGGCTGAAGCGTCGTTTTGCGGTAGCATCACACGACTTGAGTGACGAAGTGCAGGCGGTTGTAAATGACCTTTTGCCACTTGCAAGCGAGTCATGGGTGTCGATGGTGACTGAAAAGCTGAGTGGCGCGAAGGCACAACTTATACTGGACGGTACGCCGACCAGCGTTCCGTTCAACAAGCTGACGACGTATCTTGTCGGAAACGACAATGAGCTGGCGAAACAGGCCAATCAGGCGCACGTGCGCATTGCACGACGCTATGCCGGAATTGCCGAGCACGAGTTGAATACCGTGATTAAGGCAAAGACGCGCATGAGTCAGCTGCGTGGATATGCGCGTGTCGACGATGCGTCGTTCGAGCGCAACCACTTGACGCACGAGGTTATCGAGTCGATGCTTGAGACGGTCGAGAGTCGGTATGACATTTCGCACCGGGTGTATGAACTAAGGGCGCGCCTTATGAGCCGCGACGTACTCGATTACCACGAACGCGTGTTGTCGTATGGGTCGCTGCCGAACGACTATACGTTCGACCAAGCGGTAACTTTGCTTCGAGAGGTCCTTGAAGGGCTTCATCCGAATTTTGCTACCGAGTTTGACCGTGCGCTCGCCGACGGCCATATTGACTACGTTGCCCGCAGTGGCAAGCGTGGCGGCGCGGCTTGCTGGCGCAGTTTAATCAGTCTGCCGACGTACTTGCTGCTCAGCTTCGCTGGATCGCTACGGGACGTCCAGGTGCTTGGTCATGAATTTGGCCACTACCTGAACAATTTGTACATGCAGTCCGGTGGAAGGTGTAACAGTATGACCTTCGGTGCGCCGACGCCTCTTGCGGAAGTGGCGAGCACGTTTTTTGAGGAGTACGTGCTCGATGCCATTGTCCGTAATAGCGATGATGAGACGCGATTGGCGATTCTTGTGTCGTCGCTGGATGGCAACGTCGCATCAATTTATCGACAGGCGGCGGCCACTCGGTTCGAACAGGAACTGTACCGTGAAATTGACCAAAAGGGCTATTTGTCAAAGCGGCAGATTGGGCAGCTGTT
>JALRDG010000115.1 GCA_023257055.1 Candidatus Saccharimonadia bacterium
GAATGAATTTTACCTCATACGCACATTTAGCTATCCGACAAAATCGTGGAGCTGGGAGCTTCCGGGCGGCGGTGGCGAAGGAGAAGATGCGCTCCTCGCTTCGCAACGCGAACTAATTGAAGAGACCGGTATTTCCGCGAATACGTGGCACAAACTAGGCTGTACACGCGTATGCAACGGGCTTATGACCGAACGATTGACCACGTATCTTGCAACAGATATATCATTTGGCGAGCGACCCGCCTCCGACGACACGGGGCTCATTGAAAGCGGTCACTTCTTTACGATCGATCAAATTCATCAGATGATTGAAAACGGAGAGATCGATGACGGCCAGAGCCTGACAGGACTGTACCTGGCCGAGCGATGGCTGGCGTCGCGTTCATAGTATCCGGTGCATAAATACATATTTGCACTTGTGCAATATTATGAACTGTGACATACTTGCGCCATGACATACGAATCAATGGGTCTACGCACCCAGAAACGTCTTGAAACACGTAATGCCATCGAAGACATTACACTTAAACTAATTGGCACCAAAGGTCCTTCCAGCGTCACCGTAGAGCAGATCGCAAAAGCAGCCCACCTGTCGCCGCGTACATTTTTTAACTACTTCGACAGCAAAGAAGATGCCATTCTCGGATTTAGCGCGCATGACGTCGAAGACTATGTGGCCACCATTGCAGTTGAACAGCACGTAGTGTATCCGGTTGAATTTTTAATCTCAATCTATATAAATGTTTTTCGTTCTACGCTCGAAAACCCTGCACGACAAAAAATACGATTAAAATTACTCCGACAATATCCAGAACTTCTCGAACGACAATTGGCACATATGTCGCGAGTAACCACGTGCCTCATTCCAATCGCAACCGAGATACTTGACGGCAGCGACGCACCTACGATACGTCAGCAACAACATTCCCACTTACATGCAGAAATTCTTCTCATGACATGCTCCGGCGCACTCAGAGCTGTTATTAAAGACTGGGTATTTCAGAATAAGAAATTATCCATAGAAAAACTAGAAGCGCAGGCGGCTGAGCTCGTACACGAAGTGGTAGAAAGAATCTCGTAAGCTATAAAAACATAGTGACAATTAAAAAATAATATTAACCAAAAGTGTCAGCAAAATAGTACCAATAATAGAAATGAGTATGCTTGGTAGCCATAAGAATTTTACTTTTACTTTGCCAGAGTCTGGGCGCGGTACATCGGATACATTATTTCGTTTCATACTTCTCATTGTAGAAGCGACACCAGGTATTATCTGTAAGTCAGATTACAGATCGTCACTACGACAACTGCTGTAGCTCTGTTTCAACGATCGATACAATATCTTTTGGCGCCAAATCGGACTTTACTTCATGACGGCTCACACCTATACGCTTGGCTTCACGTACTCCTTCGCCAGTCGAGAGATTTGTTAACAATACGACTCGCGTATTTGGATATTGCCTCGGAAAGTCGGCAGCACGCAAAAAGCTTACTCCATCCATAACTGGCATCATAAGATCCAACAAAATCACGTCAAACGTACGATCCTGGCACATATCGAACGCCTCTTTCCCGTTGGACGCCTGGAATACTTGATACCCACTAGCCTCCAAAATCAGCACGTAGGCGTCACGTATAATCGCCTCATCTTCCACGATAAGAATAGTACTCACGTTACCGTGTGCCTCTTGGAACAGTGACCGTGAACGTCGATCCGGTGCCTGCCTTTGAAGTAACTTCTATCGTTCCTCCGTGCAATTCGACAATTTTCTTCACCCAGTATAATCCAAGCCCACTACCGCTTACGCTGTCAGAAAGTTCGTTTGGAATACGTGAAAACTTCGTAAATAGTTTTGCCTGCGATAGCGTATCGATACCGACGCCCGTGTCGATGACGCGCAGTGTTACCATAGTTTCGCCCTGTTCCACTACAACACTCACTTTGCCGCCATGCCGAGTATACTTACTGGCATTGTCGATTAGGTTTTCCATAACCATTCGGAATCGGCTTGGATCTACATCAACAGTTAGATGAGCTTCGTCTGGCATCGTCACGTCTATGGTCTGCTTACGTGATTTGATCGTGTTTTGAACTTCCTCAGTAATTTCACGAACAATCTTGCAAATATCTGTCGACTCTTTACTTAGCACCACCTTACCGGCATCTACCTGTGCGACTCGCAACAAGTCGTTTACAAGGCTGATCTGGCGAGCGTTCGTGTTGTAAGCCCGAGTAACAAATTCCTGCTGCTGATCAGTAAGTTCACCGGCATACCCTTCCATCAGCAAGCCAAGGAACTGCTTGACGCCAGTTGCTGGTGTTCGAAGCTGATGTGATGCAATGGCAATAAATTCATCCTTGGCACCATTAAGCGTCTCGAGCTCCTGCTGCTGACGACGCAACTTTTCGTTTGCGCTCTGGAGAATATCCTCATTACGCTTTCGCTCCGTAAGATCACGAGTAACTTTAGCGAAGCCGATCAGTTCATCATTTTCGCCGTGCAGTGCTGTAATAACGACGTTCGCCCAAAATTGCGTACCGTCCTGCCGCACACGCCAGTATTCATCCTCTATTCGCCCAATTTGGCTTGCGCGCTCTAATTCGAATGCCGGCTTATCAATCGCAATGTCTTCCGGTGTATAGAAAATTGAGAAATGCTGGCCAATAATATCTTTTCGCTTGTAGCCTTTTAAGTTTTGTGCACCTCTGTTCCAGCTGGCAACATGCCCGGTAGCGTCGAGCATAAAAATAGCATAGTCCTCAATACTATCGACAAGGAGTCGATAGAGTTCAGCGTTCTGTAATGGATCAGATGGGTGTATAGGCGATGGCGAGTGCAGCACAACTTCTCAAAAATTTTTGGTTCTTATTATTACTTATTATACGCCAAGTAGGTGAGATAGTACATCGCCAGCGAAATATGCCAATGCAGCCGCAGTAGCTCCAAGCGATAATGTCGACACCATCGACGAAATAATTTTTCCCTGCCCTATACGTCCTTTCGTGTATCCTATCGACAAGAACGTGACCGCAGTCAATATAATACTTTGCAAGAACAATACAGATAACGGCGTATTTTGACCGGTTGCTACGTCAAGACAGTATGGCAGAATTGGCATAGCACCCACCACGACAAACGCAGCAAAGGTCGCAAACCCTATAATCTTTGGTGAGGCTTTCTTTGACGTAACGACGTGCTCATCATTTTCTGCACCAGCCGATAAATAAGCACTCGCACCCATGGAGAACCCGTCGGCAATCAAATTAGCAATGCCAAGCACTAATATAACAACCGATGATAGACCGGCACCAGCTGAAGCAGCGACGACGGCGAATGTCGTAACCGTCCCATCCACGGCACCATAAACAAACTCGGAAATATACCGACGTATAATAGGTTTCATTGTTGCGCTAAGTGCCTTAGCCATAGTGCGTGCTCCTTCTATTGTTCAGATGATTTAATGGATAGCGACGGGGTATCGGCAGTACCAAGTGCTTGCTGGACCTGAGCAAGTGTCAACTGCATGACTTGCCCGGGAACGGCTTCGCCGGCAAGCATTCGTTTAGCAACTGTGTTTTCAACAGCGCGCTGGATAACGCGGCGCATCGGGCGGGCACCAAGCCGTGGATCGTACCCCATCTCAACGAGATAACGTTTCGCATCTTGATCAACAGAAATCGACAACTTCTGCTGTGCAAGATTTTTATTAATGCCACCCAAAATCAAATCCACGACTTGCAGGAGCTCTTCTTTTGTTAGCGGACGGAATATTACCATTTCATCAAAACGGTTAAGAAACTCTGGACGGAATTGATTTGAGCTAATGAGCTCGTTCATGAATTGCTCTTCAAACTGTTCCAGTTGATAGCCGCGTTCAATGTATTCACGAATTCGGTCAGCCCCGGCATTACTGGTTGCAATAATAATTGCATCACGAAAGCTGACTTCTCGGTTCTTTTCGTCACGTAAAATACCTTCGTCGAGCAATTGTAGCAGGGTAGTTAATACCTGCGGATGAGCCTTTTCAATTTCGTCTAATAGCACGACGCTAAACGGCTGTTTCATAATCTGCGCCGTTAAACTCATCGGATCCCTGGCGCCATCCGCAAGAAGACGTGACACATCTTCCGGACGGACAAACTCGTTTAAATCAAGCCGGACAATGCGATTTTCGCCACCAAAATATACATCAGCTAAAGCCTTCGACAGCTCCGTTTTACCTACACCAGTCGGTCCTAAAAAGAGGAATGTTCCGATCGGACGATTCTGATTGCGTACGCCAGCACGAGCTCGTCGCAGTGCATCACTCACCACTTGTACGGCTCTCGTTTGATTAATCATACGTTTATGAATTAGGTCTTCGAGATGTAGCAGTTTTTCGCGCTCATTTTCATCAGATGCGACACCGATTTTAATATCCATCGTTTGCTCGATTGCCTGCTGGACAGACTTTTGACTTACAAAGCCGTTTTCTGCATACGACGCAGACGACTCGAGCAACTTCATGGCGCGCCCCGGCATGGCTAAGTCATGAATGTAACGTTCGCTTAGTCGGTACGACTCTTCGAGCGACTGATACATATACGTCACTTTGTACTGGTGCTCTGCTAATATTAATTGATTTTGCATGACTTCAATCGTCTCTTCTTTCGTCGCTGGAGTCACCGTAACACGATTTAATGCGTTGGCGAGTGGGGAATTACGGGCGCTAATTTGCAAGAAGCGCTGCTCATCCATGGCGAAAATCATTTTCAAGCGGCCAGCCTCAATGATTGGCAGTAGTACGTTCGATAAGTCCACCGATCCAACGCCTTCTTCGAAGAAAAGCTGCGCATTATCAAGGAAAATAATGACATTTTTGGCACTGTAGGCTTCGTTGAGCACGCGCATCACTAAGCCTTCGAGCTCACCACGTCCCGGTGCGGCAGAAATAAGCGCCGCCGCATCCAACACGAATACCTGTCGAAATTTCAAACTCTCCGGTACCGTACTGCTTGCATCCATAATCCGTTCAGCAAACACGTTGACGATCGTCGTTTTTCCTGCGCCAGTTGCACCAATCAGGGCGACATTTTGACGCCCGCCACCACTAAAAGTCGAAACCATCTGGTCGATTACCCGCGTATGGCCAACTAAATTAACTGATAGCAAGCCACCCCGGCTCACCTGCTCGCTAATATTCTGCCCGAAGCGCGTCAAAGTAGGCACATACCCAAACGACCAGTCCCGCGCAATGCCGCCAGTGCGACGCGGCCGGCCATGCAATTTCACCAGCTGCTGCAATCGTTCATACCAACGAATACCATTGTCTAGATCTTCCGGAGATAACTGCAT
>JALRDG010000009.1 GCA_023257055.1 Candidatus Saccharimonadia bacterium
GAGACGACCTGCGGTATCTCTTGGGGGATGATGAATCTATGCGCATCGAAGCAACACTGTCTCCGATTCGCAGCAGCTACTCAACAAGTGCACGGCGCGAAGAGTACGACGGATATATCGTTATTTTGCGCGACGTAACAAAAGCAAAGAGCCTTGAAGAAGAGCGTGACGAATTCATTAGCGTCGTAAGTCATGAGCTCCGCACTCCGATTACAATCGCAGAGGGCTCTATTAGTAATGCGCAGTTCTTACTTGAGCACAATGCCGAACAAGCCACTTTAACTGGCGCTCTCGCAATGGCACACGACCAGACGATCTTCCTTGCTAAAATGATCAATGACCTCAGCACGCTTTCGCGCGCCGAGCGTGGCGTGGCCGACGCAAGCGAAATCATTGACGTAAAAGAATTGGCTAACAGCCTGTTTCATGAATACTCACCACAAGCAGAAGAAAAGAATCTGCAATTTAATCTTGATCTTGGCACACGTTTAGGCGAAGTAAACGTCAGCCGCTTGTACCTTCATGAACTTCTACAGAACTTCATTACGAACGCCATAAAATACACTCACGAAGGTTCAATAACGCTCATCGTACATTCGAGTGCCAGCAAGGTAACCTTTGCCGTAAAAGACACGGGCATCGGCATCAGTAAGTCAGATAAAGAAAAGGTATTTGGAAAGTTTTACCGAGCAGAAGATTACCGTACCCGAGAAACAAGTGGAACTGGCCTTGGCCTCTATGTCGCTACAAAATTAGCTAAGAAGCTTGGTTGTACGATCGAATTACAAAGCCGATTAAATCATGGTTCGACGTTCTCGTTTACATTGCCACAGCACAAAATCAAGAAGTCATCCGTTAAGAAATAACCAGTTTACGTTTCGACGGAGACCGGCGCTTGACGGCGGACTGGGCGACCTTTCCATGTAATAGTCCCACGCGCATAACCGGCAATGCTAGCGCCGAACAATAGCGCATCCTGCAGAATAATAATTGGCCATACGAAAAAACCAAGCCAACCCTTGTTACTCCACATTCGGTGTGTGTACCACCCGTAAAGAATCATTAGGGCGGACGTTACAACCATAAAGGAGACGAAGATTTCACGCCAGCCGGCAATAATTGCCACGATAGGCGCAACCAATCCGGCAATCAGAATCACATAGACGGCCACCGCCAACCAGACACCACCAAAGCCAACATTGAGGCGTGGTAACAATATGCGTCGGGCTGTTTCGCATTGGGATCGCCACTTTTTCTCAAAATGTACCCCTAAAAGTCTGGTACTAACCAGCAGACGATAAGCATCTTGCAGGGCTAGCTCGCGAGCCACTGCCGCCTCAGGCTGTACTGCTTCGGCATGAGACGCGAATCCACCTAAATCGTTTAGCATCGTATGGCGATGCACCATCCAAGCCGCACTGGCTGCCGATGGTCGATCTTTCGTATGCAGCACGAGCTCCCAGAAGTAACGCAGTGTCGAAAAGAGAACACTACTTCGCCATCCATCAAGTCGAAGTGGCACAACCGAAAGCATTAGAAGCTTATTTTGATATACGTAACTCACCAGCTGCCCAATCGTATCGGGATCTATTTTTGTATCAACATCCATAAATAATACATAGCTACCGCTCGCTTCGTGCAGCAGGGTCTGGTAGGCATGATTCTTGCCAAGCCAGCCATCTGGAAGTGAGGAGCCGGCAACAAACCGCACGCCAGCATGGGCAAACGACTTAATGAGATACGATGTATTGTCGTGCGATTCATCGTCGAATACAATAATCTCCATTTTCGGGTACCGGCTAGCGATAACACTTTCAAGGCACTGCGTCATGGCGTTAGTTTCGTTT
>JALRDG010000026.1 GCA_023257055.1 Candidatus Saccharimonadia bacterium
CGCCGATATGGCGGTTTGCCTCCTGGTCCGATTGCTTCGCCAAGTATTGATGCGATGCGTGCCGTGGCGAGCCCAGCAAGCGGAGATTATCTGTTTTTCCTTAGTGGTGATGACGATGTGACGTACTATGCTCGTACCGAAGCAGAGCATCAAAATAACATCAAGCAACACTGCCAACAAAAGTGTCAAATCCTCTAAAAACTTGACGAAAAGGGCGTAAATTTAGTATTATACAAAAGCACATTTGTTAGCTATCTTACAAAGAATCATAAGCAAGATTCTTATGCGGGTGGAACTAGCTGATAAATGCGCCTGCCGACAAATGTCGAAACGGATACCGATAGAATATTTTCTAACCCCAATATCATTAATGAAATCGGTCGACACGTATCCTGTTCTCTCCGGAGAAGAAAGACAGAGTAAGGTAGACGCCCTCGTAGTAATATGAGCGGCAGGAGAAAGATTATTCGTAATCAGACCACTGCTTCAAGGTTTTCATCGTCAAAGACGGCGGAAATCACCAAAGCATTGCTTGACACACACCTAACGCCTTCACGAAAGGCGAACGGTGCTCTAAAACTACAGTCCGTCGGAGTGTATGGAGGAGTGTTCCTGCTAATCATATCTCTTGTTGCTATCGGCTATCGAGCGCCGGGTAGTCAACAAGTTGCTTCCACTGTATCGGTCTCTGAAGTAACGCCACAATCTGCCGAAAAGGCTTCGGTTGATCAGCTAATCGCGTCTACAGTCGCGACTAATCTCGCTGAGACGATTAACTTGCCGGTTGCGGGCAACCTGCGTGAGTCATCGACATCACTCTATATTAAAAGCCAGCTTGCACAAAATGATACGGAAATTATTTCCAAGCCGCAAATTGTTCAGCCGACGGCAAATGGCCGCGACATTCTAGAATACGTTGCGAAGTCCGGTGATACCGTCGATGCCGTTGCTGCACAATACGGCATTACAGCTCAGACGCTTCGTTGGGCGAACAATCTTTCCAGTGATGCACTAAATGCTGATACGAAACTGATCGTTCCGCAGGTAGACGGCGTCGTATATACCGTGAAAGACGGGGATACTGTCGAATCCCTTGCAAGTAAGTACAAAGCGGATCCGACTCGTATCGTCTTATATAACGACCTTGAAAAAACAGCCATCTCGAAGGATATGCGAATCGTTATCCCTGGCGGTGAGTTGCCAGAGAACGAACGCCCTGGCTATCGTGCTCCGGTTGCGCCACGTTCGGCTAGTGGTGGCACATCAAGTGGAAATTTCAATGTGTCGTACAGTAACGCAAGTGCATCGGTCGGTAATAGGTACGCATTCGGTAACTGTACATGGTATGTGTATGAACGTCGACAAGCGATGGGGCGACCAATCGGAAGTTTCTGGGGTAACGGTTCAATGTGGAAGTATAGTGCTGAAGCGGCTGGCTATACGGTAAATAAGACACCCCAGCCTGGATCGATATTCCAAACTGCTTTGGGTGGTGCAGGGTACGGGCACGTAGCAATCGTTGAAAGCGTGGATGCGGCAGGTAACGTTACTCTTCGGGAAATGAACTATGCTGGATTTAACGTCGTCAGTTCACGAGTTATCTCTGCCAGTGACGTGCAAAATATGCCGTACTACTTCATTCATTAGAAATGCGAATAATGACAAACGGAGGCGCCCCTGTGAAAACCGGGGCGTTTTTGCTATACTATGTAATATATGTTTGTAGATACCGCCAAAGTATTCGTTCAGGCTGGGCGCGGCGGTAGCGGCGCGGTCAGCTTTCGTCATGAAATTTATGTAGAAAAAGGTGGCCCAGATGGTGGCGACGGTGGCCGTGGTGGCGACGTTATTTTTGTCGCCAGCGAAAACGTGAATACGCTACTCGATTTTCGTTATAAGCCGGAACTGAAAGCGGGTAATGGACAGAATGGTTCAAAGCGCAAACGCGCCGGTAAGTCTGGTGAGCATTTGCGGGTGAAAGTGCCGGTCGGAACAGTCGTCCGTAAAGATGGTGATGTGATTGCCGACCTTACGAAGGATGGTGAAGAAATTATCGTTGCTAGAGGCGGCGACGGTGGATTTGGTAATGCGCACTTTAAATCATCGGTTCGACAA
>JALRDG010000114.1 GCA_023257055.1 Candidatus Saccharimonadia bacterium
AGCGCACTGGTATTAACGGTGTATTCACGGAGTAGATCAGCCAAATCCAGGCGTCGTAGCCGCAGCCGCAAAGCCACAGTAAAGCGTCGCTAGGTTTTCCACCCATACATAGGTGTTGTTAGGACGATATTCACGTTTTAACAACACCTATTTTTTCTAGACAGCAGCTGTTCTCTCACTTTATCCTTATAGACCACTAGCGAGATACTTATTGACTATTACATTATAATGTTATATTATACATATGTACCTTCACCTCAAGCTAGGAGACATTATGCTCAGCAAGGAAGCTACCTGGAACCTCGTTGCCCACTGGGGATTGTGGCTCGTAATAAGCTTCTTGGCCGGATCGGCAATGGCTTCATTTGGCTACACAATCGAGGCAGGCTACTTTTGGCCTCGTCAATTTGTAATTTGGGCCATCCTCGCAGTGCCCGCCACCATCACGATCCGTGCATATCTCAAAGCAAAAAGAGAAGAGTAGTAAACAAGGTGCTCGCCCCCGAATCACTATGCTAGTGGCAAACTGCCCTTCGAGTGATTCGGGGGCAGTTTGCTTTTCATGTGTCAGTTAAAAGTCGCTAATGATAATTTTATGCATCTGCATCATTTTCGTGAAAGCATCCGGCTTATTCATAAGCTCTTCCATATTTTTCGGTACAATCTGCCAGCTTAGCCCGTACTTATCTTTGCACCACCCGCACTGTTCAGCCTCTGGCACGCTTGATAGTTTACTCCAGTAGTAATCAATTTCTTCTTGATCTTCGCAGTAAATAGCAAACGACACCGCTTCGCTGAATGTAAACTCTGGCCCTGCGTTAATTGCCGTAAACCGCTGCCCATTAAGTTCAAATTCTATCGTGAGTGGCTTGCCCGCAAGTTCAAGCTGGAAATCGGCTAGGCCTTCCTCAGTCGTCTTTGGGTAGTAGGCAGTTGATATAACTCTACTGTCTGGTATAACGGACGTGTAATATACAACCGCCTCTTCAGCGTTACCATTAAACCATAGATTTGGTACGATTTTCTGCTGCATATCCCCCCTTTGTTGCCTTACTTCTATGTGCAATTATAGCAATTCGACATGTTAGATTCCTCATATTTCTTTTTATCGGCAGTATTCCCTTATGCAATAGTTGCATAATATAAAATAAAGTGTTAGAGTATACCGAATATAACGTTAGGAGACTTTTCCGGTGCTTTCACGCCACACCTATTTATTACGCGCAAAAATGAGCCTGCTTATTAGCCTGATTTTACTACTCATCTTACCGGCACACACCAGTGCCCTAGCAGGGCAAGAAACCCTATCCACGCAAGTCGCTCCTGCCAAAACCACCCTTCTGCATAACCGAGTGAATCCAACAGTCGAACGGTTAAGTGGGTCGAGTGCAATTGACACGTCTGTAGCCGTCTCAAAAAAGTACTATACATCAAACATTCCTGTAGCCTATGTTGTCAATCAATATGCTCATCCCGACGGAATAGTCGCTGGCGCCATGAAAGCGTCCGGCCCAATCCTCTATACCGATAGTTCATCACTACCCGGCAGCGTTGCTGCCGAATTGAAGCGACTCTTGCCGCAGAAGGTGGTCATTGTTGGCGGTGATACTGTCGTTAATTCGAACGTGTTTAATCAGATTAAAACTAGCGTACCATCATCTACAGTAACGCGCCTCGCCGGAGCAACTCGTTTCGACACCGCAATAAGTGTATCGAAAGCCGACTATCCGCAAACATCCGCTACGGTGTACGTGGCAAATACCGCCTCATACCCTGATGCAATCGCTGGAGCACAGCAAGCCACTAACGGACCTTTCCTGTATGTTAACAAAGACAATGTCCCCTCGGCTGTCATGACCGAACTAAAACGCCTACGCCCACAACAAGTTATCGTCATCGGCGGTACATCAATCATTAGCGATGCGACAGCTCAATCTATAACTCAAGCTACTGGTGCGACCATTAAACGAATGGGCGGAGTCGATCGCTACGCCACTTCTGTTTTACTATCACGGCAGGTTTTCCCTAACGGTACCAACCAAGTATTCCTTGCTAATGGCACAGCTTACGCCGACGGTGTACTAATTGGCTCCATTCCAGTCCCTGGCGCCCTCCTCTACGTCTCTAGTACGATTCCCGACAGCGTCATGACCGAAATCCAGCGCCTAGGCGCATCTAAGGCAGCTCTCATTGGCGGCACAAATCGCGTCAGCAGTGACTCCGCGCGACAAACCAGCCTAATTATGCGCGGCTCTCAAATCAAGAATCGTTTAGCGAAAGGTGTTTCATATTACATACTCGCCCATCCCGATGATGAAATAGCCGTATGGGCAGCCATTGGTGCATCTGAATTTCCAGTATTTATCTTAACGACGCAGGGCGAATACTCTGCTTACTGCGACGGGAACGGAGGCAAAGGCAGCAGCCAATGTAAAGCCCGGCGTGTTAGCTCATGGCACACCTTCCTGAACAACTATCACACGGTTACGGATTACGGCATGCAAACTGGCGGATTCCGCCTCTATAAAGGTGCAGATTCAGCTCGCCTGGTTTTCGACTACGGCAGCAATGCGCTTACCCAAGCAGAAGCTACACAGGCGATCAATATAGCACGACAAGTCGATTACGGGGTGACTACCGAAAACTATATCGCAAGCGGCAATTACTGGGACAACACGAGGGATCCGAAGTGCCCAACCACAAAATCCGACTATCTCTGTGGCTTGTACGACCATCCGGAACACCGTGTTATCGACCAAGCCATCGCAGCATATAGTCATCCAAATAAACTGACATTTCATGGTGGCTACAATCCCGCAGTTAATGCCGGTGCCAACATGGGCAAGGACCTCTTCGAAAGCATGATTGCCTGCCCCAGCGGCACCTACAATCTGGCATACTCATGGCTAAATCCACCCTGCTGGACCCGCAGCAATAGCCTCTGGACTCATTGGCATTGGATGAAAGAGTTTTAGCTGATTAGCATACCGCTACAGCCCTAGAATTCCTGGAGCTTCAAGTGAATCTACCCATCGATACATACACTTGCGGCACCGGTCAATATGAACATCAGTGGTTTGGAACCGTGTTTCAATCATAGGCTCTGCACAGTATGGGCATTTCAAGCTTTGCGAACGATCATCATTATAGGCTGGCGGATTATATTTCAGCGATACCTTCATTCTACGCTCATGCATCTGCTTGCCGGTGATTAATAGTCCGTGCCCCTCAGGACATTGCATCCACGACTCCCCTTCGACGAGTTTTGTACTACATATTGGGCAAAGAAACGTCGTAAATG
>JALRDG010000120.1 GCA_023257055.1 Candidatus Saccharimonadia bacterium
TTCAAACATAAGCCTCTTGCAATAATTGTAAATTTTGCTATAATATACGGTATGAATAGGACGACGAATCTCCTATACTAAAACAGTTATGGCTACGAAAAAGAAAAAATCTACCAAAGGTAAAAAAGCTCCCGCAAAGTCACAGGCGCCACAACATCTGTTGCCAGCAGGATTTTGGTCGCAAGTTGGTGCCGTCCTGTTAATTGCGATATCAGTCCTACTCGTAATTGCGTGGTTTGGGGCGGGTGGGCCAGTGCTCGATTGGTTCCACAGTTTCTTGATGCAACTGATTGGCTATGCTGTCTACGCAATCCCTGTGCTGTTTGTCTATATGGCGGTAGAGATTTTCCGCGCCGAGAAGAATAAATTGCCATTTGCCGTCAAAATTGGCATTTTTGCAGAAATTTTGTTCCTGTCTGGTTTGACGGGCTTATTGAGAAACGCGACGGGTGACCCAGCTGGTGGTTTCCTTGGCGGTTTTGCAAACAGTATCATGCTCGGTATGGTAGATGAGCCGGTGGCGGCGTTCGTCTACGTGCTACTTCTTATTATTACGACGCTATTTATTTTGCGAGTGTCGCCAATTACGATCATTCAGCGCATGGGCGAACTCGTGCAAACACGTGATTATGATGATGAAGATAGAAAGAACGTTAAGGTAATGCGAAAAGTGGCAGCTGCCGAAGCGGCCGACCAGTCTGTCAAAAAGGTGGCGCCGGAAATTAAACTCAATGCTGGCGTGCCGATGCTGGGTGCTGAAGATGTAGCTGCCGATGAGGCGAAAAAACCATCGAAACTATCGAGCCTGAAGGGTAGTGTCGCACGTGACAAAGCGGCTGAAGAGCGATCAGCACTTGTGACGGTCAATGATCCGAATTGGAAATCACCTAGTCTTGAACTACTGGAGAAGAAACAGAGTCCGGCCGATGCGGGCGACGTGCAGGCAAACGCCCAGGTGATTCGTGACACCTTAGCTGATTTCAATATTGACGTCGAGATGGAAGGGGCGAATATTGGCCCGAAGGTAACGCAGTATACCTTAAAACCGCCGAGTGGCGTTAAGTTGACGCGCATTACGCAGCTTGAAACGAACATTGCGCTGAATTTGGCAGCCCAGAGTTTGCGTATCGAAGCACCGATTCCTGGCCAGCGTGCGGTTGGTATTGAGGTGCCGAACCGCAAGGCCGCCGATGTCCGTCTATTTGGTATTCTTAGTAGTAAACAGTGGAAGGGCTCACGTGAGCCGCTTAGCTTTGCCATTGGTAAAGATATCTCTGGTGAGGCAGTCGTTGGTGAGCTCAATAAGATGCCGCATCTTCTGATTGCTGGTCAGACTGGTTCTGGTAAGTCAGTGATGATCAATACGCTGTTAACGAGCTTGCTGTACCGCAATAGTCCAAGCGAAATGAAGCTGATCATGGTCGATCCGAAGCAAGTTGAAATGGCGCCATATGAAGATATTCCACACCTTTTAACACCGGTGATTAACGATCCAGAAAAGACCGTCAGCGCGCTGAAATGGGCGGTGAACGAGATGGAGCGCCGTTACAAACTCTTAGCAGAAGAGAAGATCCGCGACATTAAGACGTATAACCAGAAGGTTGCATCTGGCGGCAAGAAGATTGCTGTTGAAGACGAAGATGGTCATAAGCAGCAAGTCGATGACGGGGCAATGCCATACATCGTTATCGTAATCGATGAGCTTGCCGACCTCATGATGATCGCTGCTCGCGATGTTGAGGCGCTTATCGTTCGATTGGCACAAAAAGCTCGCGCGGTCGGTATCCACTTAGTACTGGCAACGCAGCGCCCAAGCGTGAACGTTATTACTGGTCTGATCAAGGCGAACGTACCGGCCCGTATTGCCTTTACGGTAGCTAGCCAGGTTGACTCCCGGACGATTCTTGATCAAATGGGGGCTGAAAAGCTGCTCGGTCAGGGTGACATGCTTATGAAGACTGCTCAGATGGGCAAACCAAAGCGTATCCAGGGAGCATGGGTAACGGACGAGGAAGTAAACAAAATTACAGACCATCTACGTATGCAATCGGCACCACAATACAATGACGAGATTATCTCGCAGCCAGTACAGATTAATGGCAAGGGCGGAGTTGTTATGGATATGGACGGCGGTAGTGGTGGTGACGATATGTTCCGCGACGCCGTACAAGCAGTGATTGAAGGCAAGAAGGCAAGCACGAGCTATCTGCAGCGCCGCTTACGAATTGGTTACTCGCGCGCCGCTCGTATCATCGAAGAGATGGAAGAGCAGGGAATTGTTGGGCCAGCCGACGGCTCACGACCGCGTGAAGTCTTGATTCGCAGCCTCGATGAACTTGGCGATTCCAACGACTAATCCACGCGCATTGAATAAATCCTATCTCGGGTGTATACTTCAGGCATAACCGACAAAAAGCAAACGAGGTAGTATGACAGAAGTGGCAACGGGTGAGTATCTGAACGGGGCTCACAATGATATTACTGACAAACTAAATATGGTAGCACTGCTGCCACGTGAGCAGGTAGACGAACGCTTGGCGATGGAGGCTTATGAGGCGTTAATTGCACCCGAGCGTCGCTTGCCGCAACTGGTTGATGGCCTGAGTGAGGTCTACCAAGATCGTGCAATGCATCAACGTATGCAGCGGGGATATAATACCGAAGAAGTGACGCAGTTCGCAACACGAAACCGGACAGATGAGTATTTACAGGAGCTCTATACGGTCGTTGATACATACGGCCCACTGAATAAAGGCTGGCTGTCGCGTCACTATATCCTCGATCGCTTTGATTTTGATAGCGATCCAAGTAATCCGACACACATAAAAATTTGCATCAGCCCGGACATTGGAGCGCAAGTGTATCGCTATGGAAGCGACGGACAGCGCGAAATGCTTAAGGGTGATGAGGCGTATACCGTTATGGGTACATTTGTCTCTGAGGCGCTGCTATCTGCCAGCTTGATGGCCGACGAGTCGCTTGCTGGGCAAGAAACGGCAATTCCAGTCCGCACTAGAAAACAGCGTGAGATTGCGAATGCCGACGCCAAGCAGAAGCTAGTCGTCTATCATACGGAACTAGAGCAGGCCGTTCACGAAATTAACGACTTACGCACGGATGAAGGTCAAGCGAAACTTCATCGACATTATATGTCGCAGCCTGACTGGATGCGATAGATACAAGATAAAAAGCGCCCCCGCCAAGCTCGAAAGCTGGCGGGGGCCGTTTGATGGACGGGGAAGGTTAGTCTTGCGGTTTGGGGTTCATAAGTTGCTCAAGCTCGGTAGAAGCCTTGAGGTATCTCTCCCTCCTTTGATGGCAGTCCAGCCACTCTAGTAGTGGGCCATACCATTCATCGGGCACCGTACGCTGAAATTCCTGTTCGTCCACCTCCAGTCGGATGGTTTCGTCCTCCCAGGTCTGTGAAAAAACGCGTCCTTTCGGCGTGAGAATGGTCTTCAGCGTACTGTTGATGATGAGGTCTTTGCAGACAAGAACTGTTTCATTCTGAGCGTGGTACAGGACGGTTACTTTCAGGGTACCGGTCCTGTAGCTAAAAAGCCGGCGCTCAGCAAGGAAGGCGGCGTACCGACCATTGCATAAATGGATGCTGCTGCTCATCTCCCTGAAAATAGCCGTAATGGCCTGGAACTGGACGTCAGTGAGTTCGCGCACGACGAACTTCCTCTCCTTGTTTTCAAACGGTACGACGAAAGCAAACGCTAACGTGGCTTGTTATAGACTATAACACAAATGTTATGAAAAGTCAATTAATGAACGGCTTATAGAATGCGTTTGACGATTTTTTTGACCGTCTCTGCGCGGCGCGGCGATAGGGCGGCGGTGTGCTCGGCAATGTACTGACGTACTTCGGCCGGGTCGAGTTCTTGTGATGATGAACTATCCTTCTTGATATCGGTAAATAGTTCGTATTCAGATTGTCCGATTGAGTTCGTGCGTGACGTTGCAAGGCCAGCGATGCCGTGCTTTTTGGCTTGTTCGTAGATGCGGCGACCCGAAACAATGACGCGCGCATTGCGATTCCATTCATTAATCGGAGGACGGGTATCAATCTCTTCGTCAAAAACGGCCGCATAGTCTTCGGCAAGGGTGTCCATGATGGGCAGTTCACGGTTAATACGAAGTTTTCGAAATAGCATTTCAGTTTCATCGATAGGGTACGACGGATTGACGCCGCCGGATAGCAAGTAGGTCATAAGGGAAAAGCTGAGACCGGGTTCGTCCACGTACTCAAACGGGGTGACTGCATTGGTTTCGTACGCATCTTTCCGGAGTTCTCGGCGCTGAACCTCGTCGGCTACGAACGCCTTGCTGGCGATATCGAGTGAGTCGATCAGCTGCCCGGCTGCCCAGCTTGCGGAGTAATCGATATCGGGGTGAAAAAACCCGACGGCAGGTTCGTCCGCCCATTCGACGACCTCTGAAAAACAGTTTTTCGATAGAAATGTCGTGTCGGCATCCAGCCACATGACGGCATGCTGAACGGGCATGTTGGTGGCGACAGCTTTGGCGACCAAGGCGTCCATATAGTGCTGGCGAACTTTACTCATGGAGAAATCTTCCTTTGGAACAATTTCCAGGGCAGTATCGATGCGGATGCCGTCGCTAGCAAATTCTTTGGTAATAGTGCGCAGCTGTTCATACGAAGCGTGAGCCGAGGCGGTTACTTCGGATTCGCTTCCGGGCGTATAGTTGGCGTTTGCCCAGAAGAGCACTTCAACTGGTTCGTTGAGTGCTTTTTGTGATTTCTGCACCTGACCGAGTAGCGTTCTGATGGTGTCGGGTGCCTCGTGACAGATTGCAAGCGGTACGCAGGCAGTCAATACGGCTGGTGTGTCGCTGCGAAGCTGCTCGGCCACTGGCTCAAGGCGAGCGAAATTTTCCTGTAGTATCTGCTCGTATGAGGCAGTAAGGCGCCTGGCGCTATTGCCGTTTCGAACCGTCTCGCTAAACGCATCCCACGAGTTAAAGCGGGCTTCGATGAGGTCTTCGGCAGTGCGCTGTGAGGTACCGCTATCGTAGGCTTGCTGCTGATCGGTCAGGCCGATTGCACGGTCGAGAAGATAAAAATCGACCAGTTCGCCAAGGAAATACTTCTCGTCTGAAGTACGTTCTGGCGAGGATGACTGCTCGTATGTGCGGGGAGAGAGTTCGTGTTTATGCATGGGTGTATGTTTTGTTTGTAAGTAGTTATTATATTAGCATAAACACTATAAAAAGTCAAGAACCCCATGCGCATGAGAGCGGTGAGGGGTTCTTGCTCGATCATGCGATGGGGTTAGGAGAAGGATATAAGAAATGCCAGCCCGATATAGGCTGGAACGCCGACTGTGAAGAGAAGGAGAAACGCTAAGGTCTGGTTTGCAACATCTCTGCTCCTGGTACGACGTTCTTCTCTATAAATGAGATATAGCCAGAAGCATAGGCCGACGTATGCGACGAGGAATACTCCTAGAACCATGACTGATCCTTCGTTAGGTGCGAACGTGCGACGGCACGATTGAAAATACATTATAATGTATTGTTATTCAAGTCAATATTCGACTAGTGTTATGGATATATTCATGCTATAATAACTGGGATATAAACTCTAAGCTTATATGTGAGTATAAGCATCCACGTGTGCAACGTGGATTCCGAAAGGGAGAAGCATGAAAGAATACGAACTAACTGTTCTGATTCACCCTGATCTCGAAAGCAATCTCAATGCAGCGCTTTCAAAGATCAAGGACATCATCAAAAACGCCGGCGGCGAAATCGTTAGCGAAGATAACTGGGGTAAGAAAAAGTTGGCCTACAAGGTAAACAACCAAGAATTCGCCAACTATGTCTACATGGACGTCAGCCTTCCAGCCGACGCACCGCTGAAAATCAGCAACACCCTCAATATCACCGAAGAAGTACTTCGTTATCTCTTGGTAAGTGTTGACGAAAAGGGTCGTAAGTTGCTCGAAGAAGCCCGCGAAAACGCACCAGCTGAATCAGCCGAATAATCTTTGGCACGTAACGAACAAGATTAAATAGGGAACAAGGTATATGGCAAAAAGTATTAATCAAGTGATTTTGATGGGACGCCTGACACGTGACCCTG
>JALRDG010000051.1 GCA_023257055.1 Candidatus Saccharimonadia bacterium
ATCCTCGCTGATCGCGTCTTTGGTGATAGCAATTTGGCAGAGCTGTTCGGCTGCAGTGAAGAGGAGGTGCGAAACGGACTTACTATTGAAGTTTTCTTGGAGTCAATCCATCCAGACGATCAAAAAATGATACGAGACAAAGTTGAAAATACACTAAAAGACAATGTCCCGTATGAAGCAGAGTATCGAACGATAAATCGGAATGGTGATATTCGATGGGTAATCGCCCGCGGCAAATTGATGCGAAATGACCAGGGAGAGCCAGTGGCTTTTCCTGGTGCCATCATCGACATTACCGATCGTAAAATAACGGAAAAGAACCTCAGTTATCTCGTACGAGCCAGTACAGTCCTGGCAAGTTCGCTCGATTATACGAAAACACTACAGGAGGCTGCGCGCTTAGCCGTTCCGGAAATTGCCGATTGGTGTACAGTCGATCTTGTTGCAGAGGACGGTTGTCTACAGCAGGTGGCGCTTGCACATAAAGAACCCGAAAAGGTGCAATGGGCTAAAGAATTGCGCAAGAGACAGGGTGATCGAAATATTTCCGAAGAGGGTGGCGTTCCGCAGGTGGTACGTACCGGCAAGCCTTTACTGTATAGTCACATTCCTGATGAAATGCTCGTGCAATCCGCTCGCGACGAAGAAGAGCTTCAGCTCTTACGGAGCGTTGGTATGAGTGCTGCGATCATTGTCCCTCTTAAAGTAAAAGGTAAGACGATTGGTGCGATGACTCTTATTTCAGCTGAAATGATGCGTCATTACACGGATGCGGATTTGCAGGTGGCCCAGGAGGTTGCTGCACGAGCAGGTCTCGCTGTTGCAAATGCTACCGCCTATGAACGATCACAGAAAGAATTGGCGGAACGTAAACGCCTACAGAAAGAACTTTCTAGCTTGAATGACAAACTAGAAACCCGTGTAAAGGCCCGCACTAGGCAGCTTGAAAAAACAAACCTTAACTTACAACAGAGCAACCGCGAACTTGAAAATTTTGCATATGTCGCTTCCCATGACCTACAGGAGCCATTGCGCAAAATCCAAGCATTTGGAAATTTATTGGAAGAAGAATATGGGGAAACGCTTGGTGAAGGTCAAGATTATCTGCGCCGAATGCGCGGCGCTGCCGAGCGAATGAGCGCATTGATTAATGATCTTTTGGCGTTTTCGCGCGTCACGACGAAGAAGGAGCCACTGCGTCGAGTGAACCTTAATGAGATTGTTTCTGGAGTTATGGGAGACTTAGAGGATTTGGTTCGACGATCAGACGGTAATGTGGTGGTAAGTAGCTTGCCTGAAATAGTGGCTGATGCGACACAAATGCGGCAATTATTTCAAAATCTGATTGGTAATGCACTCAAATTCCGTAAAAAAGATATCCCGCCAGTCGTTAAGGTATCGGCAAAAGAAATAGATGGTGGTAAAATCGAGATTCACGTCGAAGATAACGGCGTTGGATTTGACGAACAATACTTGGATAAAATTTTTGCCGTATTTCAGCGCCTCAACGGGCGAGACGAGTACGAGGGTACCGGTATTGGATTGGCAGTATGTCGAAAAATTGCTGAACGTCATGGCGGAGACATTACTGCTAAAAGCTCTCCGGGAAACGGTGCGACATTTATAGTGACATTACTAAATCAGCAGCATAAAGAAGGAGAAAAATTATGACCACCGATACAAGTTCGAAGAGTAAAGGTATCGTTATTCTTATGGCGGACGACGACGATGATGATTATTTGCTGACAAAAAAAGCCCTCAAGGAGAGTAAGCTATTAAATCAGCTTATTCGCGTAAAAGATGGCGAAGAGCTGCTGGAATATCTCCGCCGCGACGGGCGATACAAAGGAGCTACCGATGCTGACGCACCGCGTCCTGGCGTGGTTCTTCTTGATCTTAATATGCCTCGTAAAGATGGCCGGGAAGCGCTAAAGGATATTAAGTCCGACGAGCGTCTGGCTAGTATCCCGGTCATTGTGTTTACGACCTCCAAGGCCGAAGAAGATATTTATCGCACCTACCAACTTGGTGTTAATTCGTTCATCACTAAGCCGGTGACATTTGAGAATCTTACCGAAGTGATGCGCACACTTGGCGCCTATTGGTTTGAAATTGTAGAACTTCCGAAAGAGAACAATGCCTGACGAAGATACCGACATTCGAATATTACTCATTGACGATGACGAAGATGACGCATTGCTTTTTAAGAGTGTCAT
>JALRDG010000070.1 GCA_023257055.1 Candidatus Saccharimonadia bacterium
ATGACACGTCCGCCAGATTGCTCTCGGTGCAACGTTCCCTGAAAGTCACGAAACCGCCCATACACGTCCGGCATACTCTCCCCGCCATCAAAACGTACATACCAAGGTGTTGCGACATGCAGTTTGTTCGTTAGCGGAAACTGTTTGCGCTGCTCGGCACGCGCCACGGTGCCATACACGCCCCAGCTACGCTCAACGACACGATCATCTACTGTCCAATCGCCACAGTCTATGCCACCTATATAGGCAGCCGTTTCTCGCGTCCGCAAGAACGGGGATACATACCGCCCATCAAATGATGCCACGCCACCAAGTTCGGCATCAATCCATCGCTTTGCCAGTTTTGCTTGGTCAACACCGAGTGATGACAACCGCTGTTGCCAATCTGGCCGGTCATTCACCGCCTGAATAGTTTCAGCAATCGGCTGAGGCATCAGCTCTTTTTGTACGATGTTTGCTTCAGATTGACCATGACGGACAAACACGAGGTCATTGGGCATTGGCATATATATTCTCCTTGTTCTTTACATGTACTATATCATTTTTTGCTATTTTCTATAGAAAGTGTTGACAATACATTATCTACGTAGTAATGTGTAGTTAGTGTCACAAATACACTATTAAAGGAGATCTTATGGAAAAACAACCCCAAACCCCTATTGCCGTCGACCGATTAGTAACTATCGGTGTCGATATACAGAACGATTTTATTACCGGCAGCCTTGCGGTCAATGAAGGCGCAGAAGTCGTTCGCCCCATGAACGACGTTATGCACTACACTCGAGAACAAGATGGCGTCGTCACCCTCACGCGTGACTGGCACCCGGAATCGACAGCTCACTTCGATACCTGGCCCGTCCACTGCGTCGAACAGACCGAGGGCGCAGCCCTCCATCCAGAGCTCGACCAGCAGCCTGAAGATATTATTATCTCGAAAGGTACTAGCCAGATAGATGACGGCTATTCAGGCTTCGAAGGTCAAGCTGATGATGGCACCACACTGGAACAACTAATCCAGCCAAAAACATTGCGCGAACGAGTTGGCGTACTGATTGGCGGCCTCGCGACTGACTTCTGCGTTAAAGCAACCATGCTCGATGGAATAAGAGAGTTCAAAGATACACCAAACGTTCACTTTGCGCTTATTCAAGACGCAGTACGCGGCGTCGACTTGCAGCCAGGTGACAGTGAAAAAGCTTTGCAAGAAATGGCGACAAACGGTGCTATCTTTACACAGAGCGAAGCGGTGCTTGCCAACGAAGTATTTGTCGTAGAAAGGAATAACTAACATGAAACATCCAGAACAAGCGTACCTCTCTCAAGGCCTCGACTACTACAAGGCCACAATGGCACAAGTAGAGTTCGAAAAGCACCCCGACGCCGAAGTAACCTTCGCCCTAAAAAACCGATCAGCGGAAAATCTATCAGAACACGTCGCACCCGAGCAACTCAAAGAGCGACTCGACCAACTACGAGACGGTTGGACACCCGAAGAAATCGCATACCTCGCAAGTCTCCAAAACCAAGATGGAACTGCACAGTTCTCCGAAGATTACTTAGATTTTCTGCTCGACAACGAGCTACCGCCAGTAGATATTGCGTTAAATGAGCGCGGCGACCTCGATGTTAGAGCCACCGGTCAATGGCCTCTCGTAACCTTCTGGGAAACGGTTGTCATGAGCGAAATAAACGAGATTTACTTTAAGAACAAACTTGCCGCCGAAGGCAAAACACTTGATGACCTCTACGCCGAAGGAGATCGTCGTCTCGATGAGAAGATATCGGTTCTCCAAGACCGACCTGACATCAAGTTCTCTGATTTTGGTACACGCCGACGCTTTAGCTACGATTGGCATAAACACGTCATTGAACGTATCGCCACCGAATTACCAGATAATTTCGTTGGCACGTCAAATATCTATATGGCACATGAGATCGGCCTGAAACCGATAGGAACTTTCGCTCACGAACTTCCTATGGTGTATGCAGCCCTTGAAGATGCCGTGAGCAATACACCGCTCGCCGGCCATAACAAGGTACTACAGGACTGGCAAGAAACGTACCGCGGTGATCTGTCAACCGCCCTGACCGACACCTTTACGAGTGAATTTTTCTTTACCGACTTTACACCGGAGCAGGCCAACGAATGGAAATCTCTTCGACACGACTCTGGTGATCCGTTCGAATTCGGCGACCGTGTGATTGATTTTTACGAAAGCCACGAAATCGACCCTACTACAAAAACAATCGTCTTTAGTGACGGGCTGGACATTGATACAATCGTACAACTCGCCGATTATTTCAAGGGCAAAATCAATGTCGTCTATGGCTGGGGAACGACCCTTACGAACGATCTTGGCGTAAAAGCCAATAACTTCGTCATGAAAGCTGTCGAAGTAAACGGCCACGGCACCGTAAAACTAAGCGACGCCGAAGGCAAGCATACCGGAAACGGCGAAGATGTAGAGCGCTACATTCGCGAAGCAGAAGCCGCCGTCAAACTTGGCGCAGTTGCATATCAGGCCTGCCGACAAGAACAAGCATTTGCCGTCTAGGAAACTACGGCGTTGGATCGATCTGAACGAACGGCGAATTAAGCCAATCCTGACCAAGACCAAGCCATTCATTCAGCAACCCATAGCCGTTAAACAGCCAAATTGCCAAGACTACAGCGATTGCGGTCATGAGCCAAAAGAATGCTCGGACCGCGGTCGTTTGTCGTTTCATCCATTCCTGCCAAGCGTCATATCTACCCTGAAGATTATCTAAAAGCCCTTGCGCCCACATA
>JALRDG010000033.1 GCA_023257055.1 Candidatus Saccharimonadia bacterium
CCTGACGGTTGTGATCTCGCGCGGACGCGATGACATCTCGAATGCACTTGACCGTGCCGTCCAGGTTGTCTGCGTGCGCGAAACTGATCGCTTCAACACTGTGGCCGGCAAACACCTCACGCGCAGCCGCCAATGGTCGCCGAGGCAATGATAAAAGTTGGCGAGAAGCTGACTGATCTTGATCGTCACCAGTTTTACGAACGTAATATTGAAAAGCTTATTGCGTATCACACATGGATGTATCGCGAACGCGACCCGGAAAATACCGGTCTGGTTGCGCTGATTCATGCATGGGAATGTGGTACTGAGGATGCGCCTCACTGGGCGGAGGCTATGAAGATAGCCGCGCCAGAAAACGTCGTTCGTGCCCGTGAAAGCGGTTCATTTGCCGAGCTCGATGCCGCACGGGTCGATCTTAAACATGCTCCACTTGAACAACGGCCAAGTTCTGAAGATTTCTATACCTTATATCATACATTTGAGCTAACAAAACAGAGAGATTTTGCGTTGCACCGCATTAAAGACGAAACGAATGCGCCGCTCATTCGTGATATTTTGTTTAACGCTATTCTTTGTCGAGCGAATGCGCATTTGCAGGCGATTGCTGACGAAATTGACTACGAGCTTCCTGTGGATTTGCGGGAAAAAATGGCCCGCACGGAACGAGTTATTGGCGACATGGCTACAGCATCGGGAGACGGGCAAATGTATAGTGTCGACTATCGCAGCGGAGAATATCTTTACGAGTCTGGCGTCAGTAATCTGATGGCATTGTATGCTGCCAAAATCAGCCGAGAAAAAGCGGCTCAACTGGAAAAAATTATTACGAGCCCCGAATATTGGCCGAAGTATGGTGTGGCGACGACACCGACCAATAGCCCGTACTATAGTGAACGACGCTTCTGGCAGGGGCCAATTTGGATTAACATGAACTGGTTGTTGCGAGAGGGCGCTAGGCTGAATGGTCTTGATGCGCTTGCAGAACGCTTGCGTATGACGACGATTGAACTAATTGCCGATGGGCGTAAGCAAGATGATAGTATTTTTGAGAACTACTCTGCCAAATCGGCTGCACCTGGGGGTACGAGAGACTTTTCGTGGTCGTCGGCATTGCTTATTGATCTAGTAAACGAATAAACGACCGTTGCTAAAACCACTTTCTTTTCACATGTTTTCACGTTGTACTATGAAGACATAAGCACCATTAAGTGCTTGCAAAGGAGGGTAGCGTACCATGAAACTATCAACCAAAACAATATCGTCTTTGATGGTGGCGGTGAAGGATATTTCTGTTCGTTCGTCGTCACTCGGTGACAGACAGATACGTAAAATCGAACGCGTTTTGCGACGGCATGATCGAAAGGGTGATTTGCGCGCAAGCATTTTAGGGATAGATGCGGCCGAGTATCGTGAGCAGCAGCGTCATTATAGTCTCGAAGAGTTGGTAAAAAAGTACGGATTCGAAGATATTATTGCCTATTTCAAAACACTCTACTGTAAGCTCCGTCACGAACTCCGTTGCCGCGGATGGAGCATGAAGCGCATACAGCGACTTGAAATGATTGCATAGCGATTTGCGGTCTCTTACCAAACGACTCCCGGGCGGGAGTCGTTTTCTATGAAAATAGATTTGCCAAGAACACAATATTGATGTACAATAGCGATTATTATTAAGGAGTCAGAACTACATGGTTGAAGTTGTCGGGCAGGAAAAGCCACCAAAGGTGATTTACATGAGCGGGCGAACGCTTCTTTATGTTGCGATTACTGGTCTTTTGCTCGGTGCATTTGCATACGGACTCACCGTACTTCTCGATAAGGCTGTTCTGACGCCTATTTTTTGTAAAAGCGAAGATCTTTTCTCGGTGTGTTCAAACACTGAACGGATTGCTGCTAATATCGCCACCGTTCTAGCGGCCGTTGCCGGTATGTTTGCACTTCTGCAGATGGGTGTGTATCGACCACTCCTGATAGCTGCCGCAGCTGCCGTCGTGCTTTGGGGTTCGACAGCCTGGCTGCAGGCCAGCTGGCTTGAAGAACTGCTCTGGAGTGTTGGTTTGTACGGTATCGTATATTTTGCGCTCGTGTGGCTGTCTCGCATTCGTAATTTCGTGATCGCTCTCATTGCGATCGTATTGGTTGCCGCTGCGGCGCGTATCTTGCCAGCAGTACTATAGCGTCATACTGGAAGTATGCGCCAAGCAAGAGGCAGCTTGCTTATTCTTTTACGGCCGGTAGAATTACTCCTCGTAGTATACTAGGGGAATGGAACAGCTTATTCTTTTTATTGTATTAGTGGCGATGATTATCGGTTTTGCCGTAGTGATCGTAGTATTAAATGCGCGCTTGCGTGACATACAGAAAAACTCAGCCGTCGAACTAATGAAGGCCGACGTGACGGAACTTGCACGATCAATGCAAGTACTCCAGCAGTCAGTGGGCGAGAAAGTAGATCGAGGCAATATGGCCATGCAAAGCTCGGTGCAGCGTCAGTTATCTGAAAGTGCCAAGCTGGTTGCTGATGTAACGCAGCGCCTTACGAAGCTTGATGAAACAAATCGTCGTGTCGTCGATGTAGCTGATGAGCTGAAAACACTACAAAATGTATTGCAGAATCCGAAGCAGCGCGGTGTGTTTGGCGAGTACTATTTGCAGACCGTGCTCGAAAACGTCTTACCTCCAGGGCAGTTTCAAATGCAGTATAAATTTCGAGATGGCGAAATTGTTGATGCGGCGATTTTCTTAGAAAAAGGCCAGGTGTTGCCAGTAGATAGTAAATTTAGTTTGGAAAATTATAATCGCTTTGTCGAGTCGACCGACAAAGCGGAGCGTGAGCGTCTGCTGGCTAAAGTGCGCATGGATCTAAAGGGGCGAATCGATGAAACGAGTAAGTATATTCGTCGAAGCGAAAAAACGATGGATTTCGCATTTA
>JALRDG010000087.1 GCA_023257055.1 Candidatus Saccharimonadia bacterium
AAAAGCTTGAGCATCGTCATTTTAGGAAGCGATACAAGAAGACGGTCGCGTTGACGAAAGAGCAGTCGATCTATTGGCATAAAATGGATGTTGCGCGCGGCATGGTGCTGTCGGTTATCTTCTTTTTGATCTTTGCATTTATATTTGTTCGGACGGTCGAAGGGCAATTTACGGTTGCCGAAATGGTCCTGCTAATAACGCTCATTAATGCCCTGCGTCTGCCAATTTTTAGTATGAGTTTTGTAGTTGATAGTTTTCAGAAGGCGATTACCGGCAGCAAAGATTACGTGACCGCTATGGAGCTTCAGCCAGAGATTGCCGACAAACCTGGCGCGCGACACTTGACGGTAGAGACAGGGAAAGTTGAATATAAAAATATTAGTTTTGGATACAGTAAGAAGCATACGGTACTAAACGATATTTCATTTACGATTGAACCGGGCAAGAAGCTTGCTCTGGTGGGCGAGAGCGGAGAAGGAAAGACTACGTTATCAAATCTGCTGATGCGTATGTATGAACCGACAATGGGAGATATTCTGATAGATGGCGTTAGTATTCGTGACGTCACGCAAAAAAGCCTTCGAGCAAACATTGCAACAGTGTTCCAGGAGCCTGCATTATTTAGCGGAACGATTCGTGAAAACATTGCCTATGCACACCCTCGTGCGACTGCTGAAGAAATTGCCGAAGCAGCAAAAGCGGCGAACGCGCATGATTTCATTTCGAAACTCGACAAAGGGTATGATACGGAAATTGGCGAACGAGGCATGCGTCTTTCTGGCGGGCAAAAGCAGCGTATTGCCATCGCACGCGCGATTCTAAAGGATGCGCCAATACTTATTTTAGACGAGGCGACGAGTAGTCTCGATAGCCGTGCCGAAGCTCTCGTGCAAGAAGCGTTGGACCGATTAATGCACAAGCGAACAACACTTATTATTGCGCATCGGCTTAGTACGATCGCGCACGTAGATGTCATCGTTACGATAAAAGACGGTGCGGTCAACGAAATTGGTAGCCCGCAGGAACTTGCAAAGACTGGCGGTATTTATAGCCAGCTGCTAGAACTGCAAATGGGCACGACAGAACGCGCGAAAACGAAGCTGAAAAGTTACGACATCAAGGCGTAATTTGGTATACTAGTAGCAGTAAAAGAAGGGAGAGTATATGGCAACAACGAATGGCCAGCGAATTGGTATATGGGTTATTGCGGCCGTTTTGGTTATCGGAACAGTCGGTGGATTTTTGGCAATGGTTTTGGCACCGCAAAACCAAGCGAAAGACACGGCCTACCAGGAAAAATTGACAGCGGATTTTCAAAAAGAATATGAAGCGTATAACAAAAAAGTAGAAGCTCAGGCGGATGAGCTCTCAAAAAAATACTATGAAGAGTTTAGTCAGTATCAATCACGTGTTGCGCCATTTGACGGGTCGAATGTTAACGAGCTAAAAAAAGAGGACCTCAAAGAAGGTACGGGCGAAGCACTAACGAGTAAGAGTACGTTTACTGCGTATTACATTGGATGGACGCCAGATGGAAAAGTCTTCGACGGCAGCATTGAAAACGGCAAGCTAAAAGCGCCATTTACCGTTGAAAACGGCAGCGGTGTGATTGAAGGCTGGACAAAAGGTGTTGATGGCATGAAAGTTGGTGGCGTGCGTGAGCTGACGATACCAGCAGCACAGGCGTATGGCGCTGAAAAGAACGAACAGAACGAATTAGCTGGTCAGCCTCTAAAGTTCGTCCTTATGGTGATCGAATCACCTGAAAAAATCGAAGCACCAACAATGCCTCGTGAGCTCCAGGAGCTGTATTATGGCCAGCAGTAACGAGGTGCGTGACGTCGTCGTTATTGGCACGGGCCCGAGTGCGTTGTCGGCGGCAATTTACACCACTCGCGAAGATATCGACACCGTCCTGTATGAAAAAGGCGTGATTGGCGGTTTAGCGGCAATCACCGATTGGGTGGATAACTACCCAGGCTTCCCAGAGGGGATTGAAGGTATGAAGCTTGCACATCAGCTGGAAGGTCAAGCTGAACGCTTTGGCGCAAAAATTGAATTTGGTGAAGTAAATAGCCTTCGCATGGATGGCGATGAAAAAGTGCTGGTGATCGATGGTGCGCAGGAAGTGCGTGCCAAGACCGTCCTGATTGCGACCGGTAGTGATTACAATAAAATTGGCGTACCGGGTGAAGCAGAATTTTATGGCCGCGGTGTGCATTACTGTGCAACCTGTGACGGCGCATTTTACCGCGAGAAAAAACTAGTGGTAATTGGCGGCGGTAATTCAGCCATCCAAGAAGCAATTTTCTTGACGCGCTTTGCGACACACATTGATTTGTTGGTGCGCAGTACCGTCAAGGCGAGCGAGGTTCTGCAAAAAGACCTGCAAGAATATGTCGAAAATGGAAAAATTACCGTCCACCTTG
>JALRDG010000103.1 GCA_023257055.1 Candidatus Saccharimonadia bacterium
TAGTTGTTCCAGCCATTAGAAGGAAACTCCACCGAATCTTGAATTAAACTGCACTACATTATCTCTTTGACGACGGACTGAACGTGCAGGTTTGACAGCCATGTCTACGACTGAAGCTAAAGCATCTATCACGTCATCATGTGCAGGGTTACGTGATGATAGTTCTTCTTCTAGTATTTGTGAGTTACCACCACGATAGTGCCAGATACTCATGTTGTCGTACCGTGGTTCTAAGACATCAGCGAGTGAAGTTACATCCAGAGGTGATCAGGTGTCTTACATACCCGTTCGACTAGCGTGCCGACAGCTTTGTTACCTAAAACGCCTCCGCGAGCTGCTCTTTGAGTGAGGTACTGGTGGATTTGCTCAGGAGTACGCGGTGGTCTGCCGCCGAGCTTAGGGTGCTGCAAGAGAAGCGACAGCTGCTCTTCAGGAGTTAGGGTGCCGCTATGATATGTATCGGCTATGTCTAATTCTTCAAAGATCTCCCAGGCGATGTCGCGAGCCTTGTAGATATCTCGCAGCGCTAAGTGTAGGCCGATCTTATCGAGTTTCAACTTTTTTAGCCACGGGTGGATATCGACGTATTCGTCTATCATTGCCCAGCCTGTTTCAGATAATGTCGTATTAATAGGGTGTCGGTAATCTTCTTTGTGATGTGGTTGAGTATCAGTGCCCTTAAGGGCGTGCGCCAAGTCGCCGTAGATGTGATCGTCCCAAAACTTTTTCATAGATTTCCACGCCGAATAATTGGTGGCATTTTCGCCGTAGTACAATTCACCCCAGGGGGCATCGTTCATACTTCCCGTCCCCTCTACGTATCGACGCATAGGGTCGAAGGCAAGCTCGGCAAAATATGGCATTGTTCGCGCCATTTTAGCGGGGTCTTGAAAGATACCAGTGTCTAGCTTGCTGGTGACGGACTCAGTCACTTTTTTATAGCCATGGAAGCCATATCTTAACTGAGGTAGGCCGATACCTGGCGCTGCCATGGCGACTTGTCCCATGGTGTGTATGAGATCGGGTAGGTGGGTAATTAACTCACCTTTTGGCGGCAATATTCTTGCCATTTCGGAATCTGAGTAATCTATGCGTGGAACTTCCCTATACATATTGCATATAGTATAGCAAGTATTTATATACTGGCTAGCTAGGGCTTTTGTATTTCAGGGGAAAGCGGTAGAATAAGGATAGAATATGGTAGTAAGCAAGACCGTTTCAAAGGGCCATTCTGTGACATCTGCCGCCAAGAATGCTTCTGTCGACCCAAATTCCATTCGTCAGTATTTCGAAGCTCTAACACCCATGCTTGCGCAACTTACCGAAGATAGCTCGAAGGAATGCAAAAAGACTGTCGCACAATTAACCGACAGTCTACGGCATCTGCAAGATACCATGAACCGTCAATCAGCTGAAATCGAGCGCTTGCGTGGAGCGCTTGAAGGTGAACTGCAAATGGCTGATCATAGTCGGGCACTTGAAGAAGCTCAGGCGCTTACGCATCTTGGAAGTTGGGAATGGGATATCGCTACTGGGAAAATATCATGGTCTGATGAATTGTATCGCATTTATGGTATGAATCCACAGGAGCGAGAAATTAGTTTCGAAGAATTCCTTGGATTAATTCATCCGGATGACCGAAAGAACGTAGAAGATATAATCGCCGATTCGTTTAAGACTGGCCGACCATTTGAGTTCGAACATCGTGTGATATTGCCGGCCGGGGATGAATGTATTTTAAAGGGGATGGGCAAGACAGTCTACGACAGCCATGGTGCACCAGTGCGAATGCTGGGTACGTCACAGGATATTACGCAGGCGAAACAGCTCGATCGGGCAAAAGATGAGTTTATCTCACTTGTGTCGCATCAACTACGTACGCCACTGACAATCGTCCGTATTCACGGCAATATTCTCGAAGATGGCTTGGCTGGTCCGCTCGACCCACAACAGGAAAGTCATATTCGCACCATGACGAGCGCCAGTATCCGATTAATCGAGCTAGTAGATGATATTCTGCGTATTTCACGAATCTCATTAAATCGTATTCGTATCAATGCTGCACCCACCAATCCAAACGTCTTAATCCAAACATGTATTGACGAAGCGATGCCGATGGCAAAAAAGAAAGATACCACCTTAACGTTTGAGGCTGATGATGGAATTGGTATGGTACCGATCGACACGACAATTTTCGGTGAAATTTTACGTAACCTTGTTAGTAATGCCGTGCGTTACACGAAGCCAGCGAATGGAAAAGTGGCTGTGCAATTCAAAAAGGAAAAAGACGGGTTTTTGCTTGAAGTGCGTGATAACGGTATTGGTATTCCAAAGGCTGATCGGTCGTATATTTTCGAACGATTTTATCGAGCGAACAACGCGACTGTCGTGGACGGCGAAGGCAGCGGATTGGGACTGTATATCGTAAAACTATTTACCGAAGCGGCTGGCGGGAAAATTTGGCTAGAGAGTACGGTTGGCAAGGGGACAACATTTTATGTCTCATTTCCATTTGACGGCATGAAGTCTCGTCATGCTGACGACGCGGTCGAATAATGATAACGAATCATACTATACGCCTCGCACCGTTAGGTGTTGCGAGGCGTATAGCGTATTAGGTAGTTCGTTTAGGCTGCCTGGTCGACGGATCCTTCAACTCGTCCGTTGACGCGATCGTTATCTTCTATTGTTGTCGTGGTCGTGTTGTTGGTAGTGTTTGTCGTCTGGCTATTGTCTGTGGTGTTGCCAGAGTTATTACTATTGCCATTTTCTTCGTGGGTATTGTGTGAGTTCTTGGTGATCTCGGTATTCGAGTTCACTGTTGTGTTCGTAGTGTTTGTCGTGTTGGTAGTATTGTTCGAGTCTTTCACGACACTGGTATTGTGTGAATCGTTAACGATATTCGTCTTCGTATTGTATGAATCGTAATTCATACTTTCGGAAAGATTATTGCTAACTACAGTCGACTCGTTTTTATTGCTAACCAGGACGTCTTTCGAGTGAGAGATGTTAGTAGAATTCTGCGATGTATTATGAGAACCTACGGTGTTATGACTGTTAGTGTTATTAACGGTTGTCGTTTGTGAGTTGTTGGTGTGGTACTGGTTGTACGAATTGTTAATCGTTTGTTGCCACTCTTTTGCGGTCATGCTTTTGTGCTGATGATGTGGACGGACGTGATGTCCACTACCACGGCCTCCGTGTTGTACGCCAACTGTAGTAGCTGGGCTACCTTGACCCCGACCTGGCTCTACATGTGAAACTGCCACTACCTGTTGACCGCCACCTCTGCCAGGTGTGACGGCATTATTAACCTGAACTTCAGCGGCACCAGTGCTGCCTTGATCGGTACAGTTTCCGTTAGGTACTGTCTGTGCTTGTGCAAGATAGCCTTGTGTATATGCGTGTGCGTATTGTTCGTAACTTCCGGTTACTGGTGAGGCTTGTGATGCACCGGCGTGTGGAGGGGTGCCATAGAGTGCAAGGGCAACTGGAACGGCAGCGAGTACGCCGCCGAAGGATACTAATGCTGAAGCTACATAATTTTTGCGCTGCGAAATGTTTGCAGAATGTGCCATAATTATCTCCCTATGTCTGTCGTGTATGACAGCTGTTATTAGTTAACTCCTTGTAGTAGCGCGCAACTATTCTTAGTATAGGAACTGGTTATGCTAATTTTCTGTAATAAAACTTACATTAACGCGATAATACTTGCACGCGCAATAAACATATGTACCTACGATACGTATTGACAAAAAATACTGTTTATGGTAAGTTATAAGCATAATGAAAACAAAAGAAACACTCACACTAATATCAAATGAATCTTCGCAGATTGAGCGCGCGGCAGAAAGCAATGAAGCCGAACTGTTTAATCCGGCGGCAGTTGAACTTGGCCGACAGGCGGTATTACACTCCATCGATGCACATATTGATGCTGAGGAAAATCCATTGAAGTACGTAAAGCGTGAAAGCTATCGCGGCCCACAAGCGTTTAAAAATGCCGAAGCGGCAGCAGCGTTTCGAGCTGAACGTATTGCGCGTCACCCAGAAAAGCTTGCGCCACTTAAATTGGCACGTGAGGCGATTGAAGATCCACATGCTGAAAAGTTGCCTGTATCTTTTCGCGGCGAGACAGAACCAATGCCGATTACGGTCTATCAGATTCCACATTTGGAGCTGCTGAGCGACGAAGAGCGCCATAGCGCCTAGGTGCTACGCATACTATTAAAATACCGCTTCGGTAAGAAGCGGTATTTTGTTGTGTCGCAGATTAATTAGTTGCGGCGGAGAAGTGATACTCCAAGACCAGCGCTTATGCTAAGACCAAGCATGCCAAGAAGTGTTTCTGCGGCACCGGTTTTCGGTAATTCAACTGGAGTGACTGGAGTTTTTGCAGGAGTTTCAGTCTTTGGGGTTTCAGGGGTTTTTGGCTGTTCCGGAGTTACAGGAGTAGTAGGAGTTGTTGGCGTTACAGGTACTGGTGGATTGCTGACCTTTACACAGGCAGTGTCGCTGCCTTTTTGTGGCTGGTCTTTTACTTCACTATCACCTGTGAAAGAAGCTGTGTTACAAACGACAGTTTTATCGCGCTGCGC
>JALRDG010000123.1 GCA_023257055.1 Candidatus Saccharimonadia bacterium
AAGGGCCTTTCGGAGCATGGTCGCCAAGCTCGGGTCGCCGTAGACAACGATCGTCACGGACTTGAGCGGGGTAGGGGCTTCGGCTTCGTGCTCGCGCAGTGCATCGGCGATGGCCTGAACCTTCTCTTCGGGAGTGCCACCGATACTCCGCACGACACCGAAGCGAATTGCCGGCATCGAAACGTCTTCGTAGCCAGCTTCAGCTGCGGCGTCGAGTGCGCGGCGAACGACCACCTTGAGGTCTTCGTTGAGGTCGTCGATAGTGAACACGACATCCTCATAGCAGCCATTGTGGTCGGTGAGCATGGGGGCAACGACGACCTTTGTGGCAGGGTCGGTCTCCAAAGCGTTCGCCGCCTGAGCGTGGAACTGATTTCCGGCGCTACGGCTGATGACGCGATCGATACCGCCGAACCACATGCCGCTGCTGTTGATGGCGGTGATGAGTGCGTCGGCTTCGACCATGGCGATATCGCCTTCGATGACGAGAGTTCTCATGATTTCTCCAGATGAGATAGGGTGCGATGAACGAACAAAGGCGGCGCCTTATGCGAATATTATATAACTAAAGCTAATGTTTGTCCAGATACCAGCATGGAAGACCGATTATTCGGCTTGGGATGGAGTTGGTGGAGCTGAGGGAGCCACGAACGGGGGAGTAGGTTGTTGGCTCTTCTTCATGCTCTCATTCATTTCGCGGATATCTTTTTGCATTGCAAAAATAGCCTTCTGCACCTTCCAGTTGCGAATAATGTTAACAAGGAACAGCACGAAGAAGAGCAGGGTGATAACCGTGCTGGCAATAAGGAACATGCTTACCATGGCGGTAGAAATGCCGAGCATTTCGAGCGGATTAATAGGGGTGGTTTGCACGAGGCTAGGGTCGAGAGTGTTTATGTCGTAAGGGTTCATACTTCTTATCATACAGGGTATGCATAAGCAGAGAAAGACGTTACGAGAAAAGTCGTTGACAATACGTATGTATGGTTGTATTCTACTGTTGTCATGAACTCATATGGTTGGGTTCGAGAGCACCTGGAGTGAGAATGTTTTCTCGTGGCGATAACGGTAAATGCGTGGCCGGCAGGCACGACGTCTTGTTCATCTGTCGAGATGCTATTCATAAGACCTATCACCTGACATTGTACGTCGAGGCGACGACTGGCAGGGGAAAGGCAAAGACGCCGAAAGATTCCGTTTAGCTCGAAAGCTATCGGAGCTTTCCGACCGAAGCATCGACATTCGACGAAGCACTTGAGCTGCTCGCAGAGCTTCGTCGTGGTATCGAGATTGATGACCGCAATGTGTACACCGACAAGCCGGTGCTATGGCAGAAGCTGGCGGGAGACAGACTCACTGTTGCGGATTGGCGAAAGAAAGGCTGCAAGGGCTCGTTCGCGCCGGTGTCGTAACCGAACTTCGCATAGCCCTCTTGTAGGTTGGCAGATACGCCACCTACAAGAGGGCTTGTTTTATGCCGAATCGTCTCTGTTAACTATACTTCGTATAGTGATTAAAAGGTGTATACTACTAATATGACGACAAAACTTCTTATCTACGGAATTACAGGCGACCTGAGCCGGCGCAAACTCTTGCCGGCGCTCAAGGAAATCTATGCGACAGGTGAATACGATGACATGCAGATTATTGGCGTGTCTCGAAGGGATGTTGATGTTCCAGCACTACTACAGGAATCACTCGGCGATACGTCGCTTGCCGATAAGGTTCGGGTATTTTCGATGGATCTCGCAAATGCAGATGATTACGTGCGCTTGAAGGAAGATATCAATGTACAGGCCGATGAGCAGCTGGTGGTGTATATGTCGGTACCGCCAAGTGCCACGACACAAATTGTCGACTTGATGGGCGAGGCGGGGATTAACGGGCCGAATGTCAAGCTATTGTTTGAAAAGCCATTTGGTATGGATTTGACATCGGCCCGTGATGTACTGGATCGAACGGCTCGTTACTACGACGAACAGCAGATTTACCGAATCGATCACTACCTGGCAAAAGAGATGGCGCAGAATATCGTGGCGTTTCGTGGCCGCAACGCGCTGTTTGCACGGCTGTGGGACAGTAAGAATATTCAATCGATTGAAATTATCGCCAGTGAAAACATTGGCATTGAAGGCCGTGCTCAGTTTTATGAACAGACCGGTGCGCTGCGTGACGTTGTGCAGGGGCACTTAATGCAGCTGCTTGCACTGGTACTGATGGATATTCCAGAAGATTTTAACTGGAGCGAACTTCCGAAGATGCGACTTGCAGCTCTTCAGAAACTTGCGCCAGCCGATCCATCAAAGGCCATTCGTGCGCAGTATGAAGGATATCAGAAAGAGGCCGGTAATCCGGGTAGTCGGACGGAAACGTATGTCTCGCTGGAGCTGATGTCGAATGACGACAACTGGCAGGGTGTGCCAATGCGTTTGGTAACAGGCAAGGCACTGAAAGATAAAACGACGGAAATTCGCATTCATCTTCGTAAGGAGCGCGAATCGCAAAGTAACCAACTGACGTTCCATATTCAGCCAAACGAGGGTATCAGCATGCAACTGTACGTTAAGAAGCCGGGCTATGGGCACGAATTCGAAACGCACGATCTCAGCTTTTCATATCCGGAAAACACCAAGCTTCCTGACGCCTACGAGCGGGTAATCGTGGATGCGATTAGCGGACGAAAGAACTTATTCACCGAAAGCGGCGAAGTCATACGGTCTTGGGAGATATTGCAGCCACTGCTTGATGCGTGGAGCTTCGATGACGAGCCAATTGCTCAATATCAGAAGAGCAGTGATACTTCTGCTGTTTCTAGTTAAATAGTCTTCGCACGTCTCGCCGGCCAAGGAAAAAGAAAATGAATACCATGGCCGCGTAGGTTATGAGCATTGGTGCATGCGACAAACCAATTGTCAGATAGTTGGTAGCGAGTATATCGTCGGAAGCAACTAATCGTACGGTTACGAACAAGCTGTACGCCGTAGCAAGCGTCAAGAAAATAAGCGATAATCCTATCAGTAGTCGACTAATGAGTCGAGCAAGTTCATTGCGCTTGAATAAATAAATGGCGAAAATAAGTTGGACGACGGGATGGAGTAGTGCCGGTATTATCATGCCGTTTGCATATTCCGAAGGATCTTTTAAGGCTGTAAGGATAGTGGCGAGTATATTAAGAGCTGGCAAGATAATTAAAATGACGGTAATTATCGTCAATGTATGCTCAATACGCTTAGAAGGCTGCCGCTGACTGTCTGGACGATTACTGACATAGTGGTCGTAGGTAGCCTGTTGTTCTGGCGTTAACGACTTATCGGCCGTGGGTGGCAACGGTTGGTTGTTACTAGCGTCTGTGGGTGGGGTGGGCTGCGGTGTCGCAGTAAATTCTACGCGTGGCGCTTCCGCGGCAGGTTCTGGTGTGTCGACTGTCGCTGGTCGTAATGTATCAGATGACGGCTCTATGATTTTCTGTGTTCGTTTTGTTGGTAAATTCGGTCGATTCATAGGTTTCCTTGTTATGTGTCTACAGTATACCGTGCAAGCTTTATTGGTGCTCAGTGGGTATTATTGGGTGCGCATGAATATATACATGCCGACAATGCCGCAGATAATGAGCAGTAGCAGTCCGGCAAAAATGCGGCGGATATGCGGGCGCGCAACTGGCTCTTCGGCTGGTGGGGTTGCTACTGGAGCGGTATCCTCAACAAGAGTGCCCGAGAGATCATTGCTAGCGGTAGGGTAGAGCGACGGAGGTGCTTCAACGGTATGAATCGTAGTACTTTCGAGGTCACGGGAGAGGGGTTGTATGGTTTGTTTTGGTCGTCCTGCATCTGGTTGCTGTGGTTCCATGACAATATAATCCGTCCGTTTAAATTGTCATCAGTATACAGTGCATATGGTTACGCCTGCAAGTTTTCGTGCGGTAGGTAATTAAGGGAGGACGAGTCGGCACTCGGTGACGTCCTCGTAGTTGTACCCGGTGCCACCGGCAGTACAGGGCGAACTGGCGCCGTTTAGGTAGTAGCGAATCATACGACTCGAAGATTGCCAGCTCGCACCAGCGACAGTGCGGCCCATGTCGCGCGTAAGAACTTTGGTGCTTGGTTGGGGTAGGCTGCCGACGGTTCGGAGAGCGTCATTAAAGAGGGTGCTTTCGTACACTGCGCCGGTGCCGTCTGCGTTCTGCGAACAGATACTGCTGGAGTAACCTCGCCCAATACATGCCATGGATGGTATTCCTGTTGGGTAGTCGCCATTGGCCTCTTTGTATACGGTCAGGAGTTTTGCTGCTTGATTGACCGCGGCGACGTTCTTTGTATTTTCGGCTCGTTTCTGAACACCATTAAAAGCAACGACCGTAATAGCCGCCAAAATACCAATAACGACGATAACAATCAAAAGCTCGACGATTGTAAAACCTTTATGCTTATTCATTAGTACTACTATACCACGCTTCTATTATTGACTTTTTATATTGTTTATGCTAATATAAAGCTATCAACAACGATAAATGAACACAAAAATGAATCACATCGACGACGCAACTACTGACGACATGTTGGCCCTTCAGGACCTCCTGCTACATATCCGCGGCATTAGCCCGGTAGCCGGCAGTGCTATGGAACTTGGTTTCACAGAAGATACAGCTGAATAGACTGGGTCGTTACCCTGGTATAACGGCCGTGCTGTTGAAGCATGTCGTTACTCGAAAAAACGAGCAAGCTCATTTTTCACTCGTTTCCTAGTGCTATAATAGAGGCAATGGATAAAAAAATTGCCTCTATTATTTTTGATCAGTTTCAGGTTGATGTGCAGCCGGAATTATCACGTCCCGACGAACAGTTCGGCGACTACACGACAAATGTCGCCATGCAACTCGCTGGCCGGCTTAAGAAGAACCCGCGCGAAGTTGCTGAAATAATCGCCACGGCTCTACGCGAAACGGGTGAGTATGCCGACGTGACTGTTGCCGGTCCTGGGTTCCTGAATATTCGTTTGACGAACACTGCATTGGTGGCTGAGCTTGCGACTGAACCGCCTAAGAATCGCAATGGCCAGAAGGTTATTATTGAAACCAATAATCCTAACCCATTCAAAGCAATGCATGTCGGCCATGCGTTTAACTCTATCTTGGCAGATACGATTGCTAACATTTTAGATGCTAGCGGGGCAGAGGTTCATCGAGTGAGCTACCATGG
>JALRDG010000135.1 GCA_023257055.1 Candidatus Saccharimonadia bacterium
CGGATCAAAGCTTGTTGACAGCTCCCCGAGACTTATCGCAGTCTTCCACGTCCTTCGTCGGTAATATACGTCTAGGCATCCATTGTGTGCCCTTGAGTACCTTTTTATGCATTGACTTAACTAGTAATTGCTACATAGCAACTACTTGCCGTCAATCTTTAAAAAAAATTTTCTTACATCATTCAAATTGTTAATTTGCCTGCGCGTCTCTCACTATTGCTTGAGAGCACATTTCGATTCACCACCTCGGGTGTACCTTGTCTGCACTCAAGCTTTCCTAGATTATCACCTAGCCTCGCATATTGTCTAGGTGTTTTTGTTGTATTTTTTAGCGATATAAAAACCTCTTACGAGTGTAGATTTATTCGCTTCAATCACACATCGCCAGAGGTTCTTGTTGAACATTCGCTTAACTGATACTTACTATATATGAGCTCGAAAACTTTTGCAAGAGGTTTTCAGAAAAATCTTTCACGTTATGACAGCAGCCCTCGTATAAGCCCCTGAGGCATTGAGAGTACCGCCGACGTACGATTCGTTCGAAACACAGACTCCCAGGCGTTTTTCGTCCCCGTGAGTTCATCGGCCAGTATCATTGCACCGACGGTCGCATTCGTCATCCCCCACTTACGTAAACCCGTAACTACATAGGTGTGCTTTGACCACGGATACAGCTTACCGACTAGCGGCAGCCTATCGTAGGCAACAAAATCCCAGGTAGACCACTGGTATTCCGGCGCTTCCACGTCAAACCGCTCCTGGGCATATACAGCCAAGTTCTCATAATGTCCCTTTGCCGGACCGCTTTTACCGACAAAGTGTCCATCACCGCCCACTAGCAGCCACGGCTGATGATCGATTTCCATAGGCAGAATTGACCGCGTCGGATGATCAGCCGATATATACATCCCGTTTAACATTGTCTGTAGCCTCCCGGCTACAATATACGACCGCGTTGGGTACTCTACCGCCGCGTACGCAACATGATCTTTCACCTTATCAGGAGCATTCGTCGCTAGAATAACGTGCTTAGCCCTAATTGTATGACCATTCGCGATCACGCCAGTCGGCACGCCATCATGATATTGCGTGGCTTTTGTATGTTCAAACACGGAACTGCCATCGCCCTGTATCGCTCGCGCTAATCCATCTAGGTACCGAAGCACATGAAATGTTCCCTGGTTTTCAAAGCGGACCGCACCGGCAACCGGAAATGGCAGCCCTGTTTCCGTCAAAAATGATGCCGGCAGCCCGAGTCGCGCCGCCACCTCTGCCTCATCTTTTAACTGCTGCACGCGCTGCTGGTCCTCAGTAAATACATAGTTATCATCATTACGCCAGCCGCAGTCGATACGTTCTTGGGCAATTATTGTTTCAATCTGGGCAATTGCCGCCTGGTTTGCCTCTCCATACAGACGTGCGGTCACCTCGCCATGTTGTTTCATCAAATCCATATATGTTAGTGAGTGTTGTGATGTCACCTTGGCTGTAGTATAGCCCGTCACGCCGCTGCCGATCGTATGCTTTTCAAGTACCGCGACCGTAAGGCCCCGCCGCTTCAACATATACGCTGTTGTCAGTCCGGCTATCCCACCACCAACAATAGCCACATCTACTTCCAGATTATCTGTTAGCGGTGGATATATAGTAGTTGTAGCTGTCGCCAGCCATAAAGACGAACCTTTGGAGGGATAATACGCCATAAATACAGTATATATCGACGATCAAACGATCACTGCAAGAAATCTTACATGCCAAGATTTTTATGCCATAAAGTAAAACCGCCTTTTCGTGCTCTGATGAACACGAAAAGGCGGTTTGTTGTCCGTCGACGGGAGAGTCTAATCGAAATATGAAAAGACTTGCATCTCCAAAACGGGTCGTGCACCCTCACGGTATATGGCAACGTCCAGGAAGTCCGTTGACCCGTCCGGGTACGCGTTGCGCTTTGCCGTCCATTCCTCGACAATCATCGGAGCGCCATCGGCACGGGTAAAGCGTCCGATACGCAGGGCTGCCGAGTCGTAGCCGTAGCCGTCGAGCCAATAGCGTGTATCAGTCTCTTCAACCGACACCTGCAGATCTAAGGCCTTGAGCGTCTTCACGGCAGTATCGAAGGCTGTTTGCCCCTCGATACGATCTGTCCACGACATGATGTCTCCGTTCTGTTGAGCAGCTCCGCCGATATAGCGGCCTACTTTACTATAGTATTTTTACGACATTTGTCAATATTCATCCGGCACAATCAGCCGCTGGCGCCCCCGCTCGAATTGCCGGCGAACGTACGCCTTTGCAGCCGGGGATAACATAGCTTGAATATCATCGTCCAGAAAACGAGCTTCAAGGATTGGCAGCACCTTGCCGTATTTTCGTCGAAAATGTTGATGCTTATGGCCCTGCCCTTCGATATCATGGATGACTCCGACGCCATTATCACACCAGTCGACGAGCTTCACCACCCAACCTTCAGGTGTCTGTACGGCTGTATGCACTTTATTGGCATATGCGGTCAGTTTGTCGATATAGCCAGTCGGCTGGTCTTCATCAGGCACGTTCGTCACGGCGGAAATTATGCGCGCAGCTCGTTCAGAAAACCGACCTCCAAGTACCCCCAAAGCCATTTGTTGCACCTCTCGTTCCGGCAGTGTATCAATCTTCTCTGCATCATCTGCATTAGCCGCCACTACTAGTTCAGCGGCATGATCCTCTACACTGTCGTGTAATAGTGCGGCGATAATAACATCTGGGTCGTTCAAATCAAGATAAACGGCAATTCGCACAGCTGCTCGCGTAAGGTGGTATATGTAGGGCATATTCTTATGTCGATCATCGGCATGCAGTTTCTCGGCGAGCGTCATGGCGTCAATCATCTGATAGACATACTCTTCATGCCAGCCCGCTGCCACCTCCAGAAGTGCATCTTTCAAAGCCGACAACTCCTGCGCCTTTATATTGAATTCTGGTCCCGGGTCGGAATAATTATCGATTCGCGGTCGTTCCATTAGTGTCTTTCCGCTTAGTGCTGCGATGTAAAATACGGCTCTACATACAGACTAAACTTTGGTTTGTTTAGTATATATGTAGCAACCGCATTGGACGAAGATTGCTCTTCCGCTGACCTACTACATCTGCATCGTATCAGCGAGCACGCAGTCCGTCAATAGTTTTACTTCCGAAGATACGCATCAATTGTCACAAGGTCGTCCAATGTGAGTCCAACAGACTTCTCCGGAATGATAACCAGCGGTTCATTCGCAGATTTTCTCAGTTGCTGCATAGCATCGTCATTAATCGCATCATCGATCCACACCACCTGTTCGACGGGATGCAACTCTAAATCCTGCTGTATAACTGTTATTTTTGAGTCGCGGGCAATCGCTTTTTCATTTAAGGCACGTATGGAGTGCAGTTCAGGCGACCGGATTTTTGACTTCATGAACGCCTCACCCCAGCTCGACGCTAAAACAATTTCAGCACCCAGTTTCCCTAGTCTATCTACAACCGATTTACGCCACCACTCATAGGCATGCAGCTGCTCGATATCCGGATCGTTTTCCGGTGCTTGGGCAATGGGGTAAATCACTCCATCAAGATCGAGATAGATTCTTCCCTGTGGACTGTGTTCATGCTTCATATGTGCTCTTATCATAGCGTATTTTAGAAAACAAAAAACACCCTACGAATGGTGGGCGATGAGGGACTCGAACCTCCGACCTCGTCATTATCAGTGACGCGCTCTAACCAGCTGAGCTAATCGCCCCCAATTCGTAGGGTGTTTTTCTGAATCAATTCATGGTGGGCGCTGAGGGGCTCGAACCCCCGACCCCCTCGGTGTAAACGAGGTGCTCTAGCCAACTGAGCTAAGCGCCCATGAGTGAATTATCTTTTTAAAAGATCGTCTTGGTGGAGTGTCCCAGGCTTTCGCCTGGTTCACCCCATATGGTGGAGCGTCGGGGACTCGAACCCCGGACCCCCTGCTTGCAAAGCAGGTGCTCTAGCCAACTGAGCTAACGCCCCATGCGTCAAGACTTTCTTTATTTTAGCGTATACGCCCACCTATTTCAAGTGTATAATGAGGGTATTATGAATTACGAATTTAGCTGGGGATGGTTTCTAGTGGGCATCATCATCCTTGTGCTCGGTGGCCTACTGACACGATATTACCAATGGACAGCAGACAATTTTGGCGGCGGCGTCGGTAGCTACGAAAAATACAAACTTTATGGACTCATCGGCTGTGCAATCGGCTTCTTAGTTATGATTAACCTTCACACAACGATTCTACGAGCCGCTCTGGATGCTATTTTTCCGGGCTAAACATAAAGACACTTACCGTAAACAATATAGCGTCGCAGTATCATGTGGCGCTTTATTTTATGACGTATCCCTTACGATTATTTGTTTTGATCGCCACCCCTTCCCGCTCAAGACTCTGCCAGACGTTCTCCGCCGCTTGACTGTGTCTTTCGGTCACGTGCACATAACCTTCTTGTCGAGGATTTTCACCCGATGGAAGCGGCAACTGCAATACTGCTTTATATAACGCCTTCCCCAGCCCTCGCTTCCGGTATTCTTCATTGAGCTGCACGTCATCTATAAACACTTGCTTTCTCTCGTCGTCATAGCCAACATCAAGCGTACCAATAGGACTCTCTCCCTGTAGGACATCATAATATTTCACGTTTTCATCAGCGTCATATTCAATCTCAGAAGCTGGCTGTAGAAATACTTCCGGCACGGGGGATGCAATACTGATTTTTTCACTCGATGTGTTTGATGGAGGTGTCTTTTCCATGTATGTTTATATTATAGCATAAACAGTACTATTTTTCAATAGACTACTCCTTGCACAACTAAAATACCACGGATTACTCCGTGGTATTTAGATTTAACAATTTAGTTGTGCAATCATCGACAGTTTTCAACTGAGATTTTTTTGAACTTAGTCCTGTCTACCGAAGTAGACGACGTTAGTATGTAAGCTCATCACACTAACAGGACCGACCTAGCTTCACCACTGGATTGCTCGCAGTAGTGGCATAACTCTCCCTAGAAAGGAGGTAATCCATCCGCACCTTCCGGTACGGATACCTTGTTACGACTTAACCCCAATCATGCCCCCCACCTTAGGCCGACGAATCGGACTTCGGGTGTTGGTCACTTTCATGGTTTGACTTATGCCAAGGGCACCTGCCATAGTTTGCTGGTCAATGCCCTTAGCTTGCCTCAAAGCTCTTAGCTTTGTGCCATTGTCATAGAATCTTTAGGGCTAAATCCCTGCTCCATATATTCTTCAGCTCTATCTTCTAAGAACTGGTCGTTAAATTTATTACTCATATATAATACCTCCTGTAAGTAATTGTATCTTAACCTTAGTTAATGTCAAATGTTCCTCCTTAAATACTGTATTGCTTTCTCTAATAACTCTATGTCATCATTGAAATTACCGAGACCTTTGTTACATTGATGACAAAGCACACCTCTAATTTTTATTATGCCTTGTTCATGTTCTGTC